>CAMZAI010000078.1 GCA_947304065.1 uncultured Clostridia bacterium
CTGCAAAGTTATAATGCTGCATTGATACCGAAAAATGCTCTTTTTCCTTATCCTGCGACAAATATCTTTCTTCCAGCAGCATGTACTGACCGACAGCTTTCTTCGCATAGTTCAGGAATTCACGGCCTTCATCGGTTAGCTTGATGCCTTTGTTTGAGCGCTCAAAAATCACTATCCCAAGCTCGTCCTCCAGATCACGGACACTTGCCGAGAGGGCAGGCTGCGATACATACAGTCTGCCTACAGCTTCTCGCATTGATGATGACTCCGCTATGACCAGAACATATTTCAGCTGATTTATATTCATACGAGACCTCTTTCTCCGGTCTGCACTCCCACCGGTCAGTGCCCGAACGCAGCGCAGATCCTTTTCAGCGCCTCTTCGAGCGTTGCGCGCGGCACAGCGATATTTATCCTTTCAAAACCCGATCCGCATTTTCCGAATATCGCGCCGTCATCGAGCCATACACCCGCATCATTTACCATCCTGTCGGAGAGCTTCCGCGGGTCGGGTTCAACGCTGCCAAAATCCATCCATACGAGATAGGTACCTTCCGGCTCGATCACCTTAACGCCGGGCAGATGCTCCGCCAGATAGCTTTTCAGAAAACGGAAATTGTCGAATATATATGAGCAGACCTTCTCATGCCATTCGTCGCCTTTTTCGTATGCCGCCGTGCAGGCAGTCACACCGAAGCTGTTCTGCTGGCTGAAGCCCGCCGCTGCCACCTCATGTTTAAAAGCGGATCTAAGCCTTATCGACGGGATAATTATGTTGGCCAGCTGCAGTCCGGCAAGATTAAAGGTTTTGCTCGGAGATGTGCAGATCAGGACATTGTCCTCGATCTCGGGATCGACTTTCAGCAGCGGCAGGTGTTTATATCCCGGATATACGAAATCCTCATGTATCTCATCGCTTACAACGATAACTCCGTATTTTTTGCATATATCACAGACTCTTCGCAGCTCATCCTCCGTCCATACGCGACCCACCGGATTATGCGGGCTGCAGAGTATGAAGAGCTTTATATTTTTGTTCCGTATCTTTTTTTCCAGATCGTCAAAGTCTGTTTCATAGTGCTCACCCTTAAGTACAAGATCACTGCTTACGACCTTGCGCCCGTTGTCGCGGATCACCTCGCTGAAAGGGTAATATACAGGCTGCTGGATGAGTACCGGATCGCCCTTTCCGGTATAAGCCCGTATGGCCATGGCCAGCGCAAATACGACACCGGGAGTCTTTACGACCCATTTATAGTCTATGAGCAGACCGTGATGGCGCTTCATCCAGTCCGCCAGCGCTCTGTGATAGGCTTCGCCCGCCTCGGTATAACCGAATATCCCGTGTTGTGCCTTCGATACAAGCTCATCAATGACAAAACCGGATGTCCGGAAATCCATGTCCGCGACCCACAAAGGAAGTATGTCCGCAGGCTTTCCGCGCTGCACCGCAAAATCAAACTTCAGGCTGTCTGTGTTTCTGCGTTCGTGCACTGTGTCAAAATCAAGGTTTCTTTCTTCGCTCATATGTTTACCGCCCGTTTTATGCTTCATGCTCAAAGGCCTGCTTAAGATCCGCTATAAGATCGGCCTTGTCCTCAATACCTGCGGAAAGCCTGAGTACTCTCCCATTGATGCCAAGCGCCTCTCTCACACCGGCAGGAACATCGGCGTGCGTCTGGGTAACCGGATAAGTCAGCAGAGTCTCCACTCCGCCGAGACTCTCCGCAAACGGTATCAGTCGGGTATTTTTAAGTATACTCCTTGCCAGCTCTTCGCTCTCAAGCTCGAAGGTGAGCATCGAGCCAAAGCCTCTGGCCTGTTTTTTACAGATTTCATGGCCTGGATGTTCGGGAAGTCCGGGATAATATACCTTTTTCACACGGGGTTCGGTCTGCAGAAAACGGGCGATCGCCATCGCGTTTTCCTGCGCCTTTTCCATGCGCACGGGCAGGGTCTTGATGCCGCGAAGTATCAGCCAGCTGTCCATCGGAGAAAGTCCCGAGCCTACCGTTTTGATGATAAATCTGAGTTTGCCCGATATTTCCTTTGATGATACAACAACAAAACCGGCCAGCGTATCGTTATGGCCGCCGAGGAATTTGGTCCCGCTGTGGATGACTATGTCAGCGCCGAGCGCCAGCGGATTCTGGAAATAAGGCGAAAGGAATGTATTGTCGACTATCAGCAGCAGTCCGTGTCTGTGCGCGATCTCAGCCGTTTTGGCAATATCGGTCACGCTCATCATGGGATTGGTCGGAGTCTCGATAAATATCGCCTTTGTGCTGTCTTTGACGAAGCTCTCGACATCCTCGGTGCTGCAGCTGATATGGGAAAACGTTATGCCGTTCTTTTCGCTGATATTGTTGAAAAGTCTGGTGCTGCCGCCGTACAGATCGGCCTCGGTAATGATGTGATCGCCCGGCCCGAACAGCTCCATTACGGCGCCTATGGCCGCCATGCCCGTGGAAAACGCGAGCGCATCGACGCCGCCCTCCAATGCGCATACCACGCGTTCAGCCTGCGAACGTGTGGGATTCTGCAGCCTGCTGTAATCGAAGCCTGTGCTCTTTCCTACCTCCGGATGGGCATATGTAGCGCTCTGATAGATCGGGAAGCTGATGGCACCGGTCGGATCGTTTACGGCCTTCTGTCCGTTTCCGTATATGCATTTGGTGGCCATACCGTATTCATGAGCGGTTTCGGACACCACTTTCTTTTTTGAGTTTTCGGGGATATCGAGATATTTTTCGACCAGGACACACACAAAATCCGCCTTAAAGCCAATCGGACGCTCCGGGCGGGGGCCTGCCGGTCTTTTATGCGTATCGTAAACAGACGGCGAAACATCGGGATTATAGACATAACCGCATTTCTCGTAAAAGCCTCTGGCTCTGTCCTGGCTCGAGATAACAACATGTGATATGCCGCGCTCCGCGATCCATTTTTCCGCTTCGGCGATCATTACGCGGCCGTAACCGCCTTTCTGTTTTTCCCTTACGGTGCATACACGCTCGATCTTTCCTATATCAGGACGCGGATATGATATCCTTAATCCGCAGACAGGCACGTGGTCCTCGATGACCAGTATGCCGTTAAAATTCTCTCTGTCACCGTCTCCGTTGAACTCCATCTCAACCGGTATGTGCTGCCCGAAGCAGAACGCGTCGGTGCGTATGTAATCATATGCCTTGAACTGCCACTCGGGCGAGTCCTTTGTAACTCTGTAGATCTCCATCTTTCTTCCCTTTCCTTTATCGTTTTTGGTACCATCGGTCTTAAGTCTGTTCCGGATCGGTCATGAGGGCCAGCGCCGTCTCGGCACTCAGCTCAATGTCGGCGATCCTTGCATATTCGGCAGTAGTATGACAATTCTCCATGCCGCATGCTATAACTGCGGTCTCGATACCGTTCGCGTTCAGTCTGTTGGCATCGCTCCCTCCGAAGGTGGCCACACATCTGTCCCCGGTCGGAGCAGTTCCGACATGGAGCTTCTTTTCTGCTGCTTCGGTGGCTCTTAGGAATCGCGATACAGCTGTTCCGGCCGTATCCAGCCGATACGCGCGTATATGCTCGGTCACCCTGACATCAGCGGCCGCTCCGAGCTTTTTTGCCTCATTTTCAAATATCTTCCTTACTCTGTCAGCCTCTTTAAGCGCCCTTTCATGGACGCTGCTCCGTATCTCGCCGCCTATATATACCTTTTCCGGTACGATATTCTTACCCTCTCCTCCGCGTATCGTTCCGAAATTGAGCGTAAGTCCGTCTTCAAGCCTGCCGGTGCGTATCTGCGCCAGCGCGGCAGCTGCTGCGTTCAGTGCATTTACGCCTTTTTCCGGCGAGAAACCGGCATGCGCGGCTCTGCCTTCAACCGTGATATCGAGCGAGATGATCGACGGAGCCGAGATCGCGGCACGTCCTGCCTTGCCGGACAGATCGAATACATAGCCCGTCTTTGCGCTCAGCAGCGAATAATCTATGAAACGGCTGCCCGAACAGTACGGCTCCTCCGCAACGGTCAGCAAAACCTCAATATCCGGATGCGGCAGGTTCTTTTCCTTTATTTCTTTTAATGCGTACAGAATACTTACGATGCCCGAAACATCATCGGCGCCTAAGACGGTTTTCCCGTCGGATATCAGTCTCCCGTCGTTTGTCAGGATCACATACTTTCCCCGCCCCGGAGAGACGGTATCCATATGTGCGCAGAAAAGCCTTGCTTCCCCCTCTGTATTGCCTTTGAGATATCCGTAAATATTCGACGAAGTCTCGCATCTTTCGGGATCTTCGGCCAGCAGGCGCTCACGCGCGCCATCGATCGCGACACCCAGCCCGAGTTCCTTTAATCTTCCGCGAAGGTAGGCCGCGATCCCGCTCTCGTGATAGGATTCACAGTCAAAAGCCGCCAGTTTTTTAAACTCTTCGATCAGATAATCGCTGCTCATGATCGCACCTCCCTTGTCGGAAATTAATTGTTTTAAAGTTATCACTACCTGCCTAGTATGTCAATAGGTTAATGCGTTAAAGTGAAAAATTTACACCAAAAAAGGACCCGGATATTTATGTATCCGGGTCCCCTGTATAACTGTATCGAATCCGCTCGTAACCGATCATTTCCTGTTGTCGGCAATGATCCTTCTCAGTCTTGCGATCACATGCTCTGTATCCTCGACCGTCTTCACAGCGCACATAATGGTGTCGTCGCCCGCGATCGAACCCACGATGCCCTCAAGTCTTAATGAGTCAAGCGCAGCGGCTACGGCCATCGCCATACCCGAAACGGTCTTGATCACAAGAATATTCTGCGCCATATCCATCGATACGAGGCCGTCGCAGAGTACACGGATATACTTATCCGAGCTCTGTGCGCTGCCTTCGTTCTTTATCAGCGCATATTTCTGCCTGCCGCTCTCGATCGTGACCTTGGTGAGGCCGAGTTCGCGTATGTCGCGCGATATCGTGGCCTGCGTAACCTTAAAGCCCGCCGCGTTCAGCTTTGCGGCGAGATCCTCCTGGGTCTCGATGTCGTTCTTCTCTATCAGTTCAATGATCTTGCTTTGTCTTCCGCTCTTCATTACCTCTCTCCGTTTCCTTATTACGCATGCGGCCCCTTGGCCGCCCCTTTTGTTTATAGTTTTTGCTTACTTATTTCTGCTCTCCGAGCTTCATGTACAGAAGCCTGAAGAAATCCTTGTCTTTGAATCTTACAAGCTTCACCCTGCGCGACGAGCATTTAATAAATACCCTGTCTCCGTGATAAAGCCTGACCGCTTCCAGTCCGTCGATCGACAGGACCGCATACGCCTCTGTCTTTAATCTTGACAGATCGAGCTTCAGGTCTATCCTGTCCGATGCCGAAACCACAACGCTCCTCATGCTCAGCGAATGCGGGCAGATAGGCGTGATGACCATCAGCTGCGCCTCGGGAGTGACTATCGGTCCTCCGGCAGAGAGGTTGTAGCCCGTAGATCCTGTCGGCGTGGAAATGATGACTCCGTCGCCGAAATAAGTGCTGACGATCGACTTGTTGACCGTCACATCCGTCGTGATCATGCCCGAATATCCCATTCGGTTGACAACCACATCGTTCAGGGCCACAAATTCATAGCGCTCCGCAGTGTGACGCTTTTTGGCTTTGCCCTCCGCGCTTGCATAATATGCGTCTCCGCGCTCGACTCCGGCCTCGATCATCTCTCTGTTCTCGAGTTCGAATTCGTCTTTTACAAGGGCTTCGAGAGCCTTATCTATCTCATTCTTCTCGACTGATGAAAGGAAGCCGAGATGTCCGAGATTAATGCCGACCACGGTCACGCTCTTCTTTTTTACCGCGCGTACCGCGTCGATTATGGTCCCATCGCCGCCCAGCACAACCAGACATTCGTATTTATCGTCAATATCCGTCGTGACCGTGGCTCCGAGTTCCTCCAGCTTCCTGCGCACCTTGTCGGTGTACTTAAGTCTGGCGTCCTTTATCTTGTTCGTTACTATGCAGAAGCTTTTCATATTGAGTTATGTGCCTCCGACACCGTAGTCTTTATCAAACCGAGGATTTCCCCGGGAATGGATGGCGTAACTGCCTCTCCTGTGCTTCCGGTATCCTCTTCATTCTCTGTCCGAGCTTCAACCGCGCTGCTGCAGGTCTTTCTCATATATGCGAGATACTCGATATTGCCTTCGGGCCCCCTGATCGGTGAAAAATCAAGGTCTATCAGTTCAAAACCGAGGTAAAGCGCATATGAGAGAACATTTTCGCATACCTGCTCATGTACTTTCGGATCCCTGACAACGCCTTTTTTGCCCACCTGCTCGCGCCCCGCCTCAAACTGGGGCTTGATGAGACACACGATCTCCGCGCCGTCCTTCATGAGGTTTCTGACAGGTTCGAGCACCTTGGTGAGGGAAATGAAAGCCACATCGATCGATACGAAATCCACCTGCTCGCCGATATCTTCGGGCGTCACATAGCGGATGTTCGTCTGCTCCATCGAGACTACACGCTCGTCCGAGCGCAGCTTCCACGCCAGCTGATTGGTCCCGACATCCACGGCAAATACCTTCACGGCGCCGTTCTGAAGCATGCAGTCGGTGAAGCCTCCGGTGGAGGAACCGACGTCCATGCACACGCAGCCCGTAAGGTCGATACCATGCTTTTCCACCGCCTTCTCGAGCTTGTAGCCTCCGCGGCTCACGTACTTCATCTGCACGCCCTTCAGCTCGATCTCGCAGGTGTCGGGGAACATCGCGCCGGCCTTGTCCTCACGCTGTCCGTTGACGAACACATTGCCGGTCATGATGATCGCCTTGGCCTTCTCTCGCGAGTCGGCCAGGCGTCTGTTTACAAGTAATACGTCAAGTCTTTCTTTTGATTCCTTTGCCATATCCACCGAAAAACACTTATTTTATCTGCTCCTCAACAGCCCCTGCCACAGCAGCGATCAGCTCGTCGATCTTCGAAGCGTCCTTTCCGCCGGCCTGAGCCATATTGGGACGTCCGCCTCCGCCGCCCTGTACGATGGGAGCGAGCTTCTTGATCAGATTGCCCGCATGAGCACCCTTCGCCATAGCGTCGTCTGTAGCCTTTGCCACGAGATTTGCCTTGCCGTCGCTGTCGGATGCAAGTACCAGGATTCCTCCGCCGAGCTTCTCGGCCAGGCCGTCAGCCAGGTCTCTCAAAGCGTTCATATCAACGCCCGAAACCTTCGCCGCGAGAACCTTTACGCCGTTTACCTCAACAACGTTGTTCATTACATCGCCTACGGCATCCTTTGCCGCCTTTGCCTTAAGCGACTCAATCTCTGCCTGCAGGGCCTTGTTGTCCGCCTGCAGATGGACTATCTTCTCCGCGAGTCCCGAAGGCTGTGTCTTAGCGGCCGCAGCGGCCTCTAAGAGCTGCTTTTCAAGATTGCGGTAGTACTCTATAACATTGGCGCCGGTAATAGCCTCGATACGGCGTACGCCCGCCGCTACTGCCGATTCCGAAACGATCTTGAAATTGCCGATCAGACCTGTGTGAGCCACATGCGTACCGCCGCAGAGTTCCTTCGAGAAGTCGCCCATCGATACAACTCTTACCTCTGCGCCGTACTTCTCGCCGAACAGAGCCATCGCTCCGGTCTTCTTTGCCTCCTCGATGCTCATTACATCGGTCTTTACGGCCAGATCCTCTTCGATCTTATTGTTTACGATCTCCTCAACACGTGCCAGTTCCTTCGCGGTCATTGCCTTGCCGTAGGAGAAGTCGAATCTTGTACGCTCGGTATCCTGATACGAACCCTGCTGATGAGCCTCGTGTCCGATAACCTCCTGCAGCGCTGCCTGAAGAAGGTGTGTAGCCGAATGGTTGCGGCAGGTGCTCGCGCGCTTGCCCGCGTCTACCATCAGAGTCGCCTTCTGGCCCTTCATGATCGAACCGGACTCAACAACGCCGATATGGCCGATCCTTCCGCCGGGAAGCTTAACTGTCTCGGTAACCTCCATAGTGCCGGTAGCGGTTTTGATCACGCCGGTATCGCCCTTCTGTCCGCCCATCGTTGCGTAGAAAGGAGTCTGGGCAACGATAACTGTTGCGGTCTTGCCCTCGCCCACGCTGTCGGTCAGGGCGTTCTCATCAGCCAGAGCGGTGATCTCCTGCTCGCCGGTCAGCTTGTCATAGCCGACGAACTCGCTGACGATCGAAGCGTCGAGATCGTCGAAGATCGAAGCGGTATTTTTCTGTGCAAAGGAGCTGCCCGCACGTGCGGTCTCCTTCTGCTGCTCCATGGCAGCCTTAAAGCCCTCCTCGTCAACCGTGAGGCCTTCCTCACCGGCCATCTCAACAGTCAGTTCGAGCGGGAATCCGAAGGTATCGTAGAGGTAGAATGCTTCCTTGCCGTCGATCACGTTCTTGCCCTCGATGCGGCGGTCAAGGATCTTCTTGAACTCCTTCATGCCGTTCTCAAGCGTGGACTCAAAGCGCTCGATCTCCTTGGTCAGCTCCGAAACGATGAAATCGCGGTTCCTGATCAGGTTCGGATAAGCTTCGCTGTAAACAACATTTACGTAAATGAGTGCGCACTCAATGATCTGTTCCTTGGTCATTCCGAGCATTCTCGCATGACGTACGGCACGTCTGATCAGGCGGCGGAGAACATAGCCTGCGCCTGTATTGCCGGGTGTGAGTCTTGCCTCATCGCCGATCAGCATAACGCCGGTACGGGTGTGGTCTGCAAGGATACGCATCGAACGGGTAAGCTTCTCGTCCTCTCCGTACTTCTTCCCGGAACACTTCTCGATATGCGCGATAACGGGCGCATGAACGTCGGTCTTATATACATCGTCGATGCCGTTAAGGAAAGCAAGGTTTCTCTCGAGTCCCCATCCGGTGTCAACGTTTTTCTTTGCAAGAGGAGTAAGAGTTCCGTCCTGATGCTTCTCGTACTGCATGAATACGTCGTTGCCGATCTCGGTGTACTTGCCGCAGTGGCAGCCGGGTCCGCAGTTAGGGCCGCAGTCCGGAATATCCTTCACATAGAACATCTCCGAGTCCGGTCCGCAGGGTCCGAACTCAAGTCCCCACCAGTTGTCCTCAGCGGGAAGATAGAAAATGTTCTCGGGCTTGAAGCCTGACTTGATACGGCACTGAGCGCCTTCCTCGTCGCGGGGAGCATTCTCGTCGCCCGCAAATACGGTCGCTGCCAGATGATCGCGGTCAAAACCGAAAACCTCGGTAAGAAGCTCGTAGCTCCATTTGCAGCGGTCCTCCTTAAAGTAATCTCCAAGGCTCCAGCTGCCCATCATCTCAAAGAAGGTGCCGTGGGACTTATCGCCTACGGAGTCGATATCGTTCGTACGGACGCAGCCCTGTACGTTGCAGAGCCTGGTTCCCATGGGATGCTTTTTGCCCAGCAGATAAGGCATAAGGGGCTGCATACCCGCAACATTAAAAAGAACGCCCGTAGAGCCGTCCGATACAAGGGATACCGCGCCGCAGTCCACATGTCCGCGGTCGATATAGAACTTCTTCCAGGCATTTCTGAGTTCGTTTGAAGTAAACTGTTTCATTTTGAATAAATCTCCTAAAAATCGTAATGCATGGTCTTTGCACAGACCACCTCACATTATATCCCAGCGGCATGTCCTTTTCAAGAAGATTATGCATTATTTATGCATAAAAGTGCCTGAAGACATGGGGACGGTTCTTCTGCCCGACGTAACATCGGACAGAAGAACCGTCCCCATGTCTGCCAGAAGAACCGTCCCCATGTCTTCTCCAAATACTCAACTCTCCGGCATCACATATATCCATATATCCTTATCAGAAATGTAAATGCTGCTGTCATAGTCGTTGAAATATTCAATATTGTTATCGCAGAAGCGCTCATAGTCTCCGGGTTCGAGCCGGATCACACCTTTGTTGCTCCTTGCGTCAACGCCGTATGACTTTACCCTATATTCATCCTTTATCGAGGCCGCATATTCGCGCACGCAGTCTGTCAGGTAGTTATATGAATTATTTACCACTGCGTATCTGACGAACGGCGATCTCTTCGTGATCTCTGCGTATCTGTCTATCGCCTGCTGCTCGGTCACTGCCACATAGAGCAAGTCATATTCAATATACGTTCCGGCAAAATCATCGGGATATACATAGTCTTTATCAAAATCAAAGGAAGCATAAACAGCTTCGTTGGCAAGCACCGCATTGGCCTGCAGCTTCGCTGTTTTTTCGGCTGCGGATTCTTTGCCCGCATAATCATAAACCTGCGAAACGCCGTCATATATCAGGTATTCCGACTCCCCGACAGCCACAGCGAGCGAGCTGTTGGATGCGATCTTCCGCACGCTCATTCCCGACCCGATCCAGTCGTAAATGCGCCTCGCAGGACTGTTCGGAGCCTCATCCGCACGTATCGCCACATATGCGGTAGTTATGAACGGATACGAATGATCCTTGAAGGTATCGGTATTCGGTTTAGCCCCGTCGACTTCGACCGCCACGATATAATCCTCATACTCAAGATCCAGATATGAGACAATGTTATATCCGATCGCATAAGGATCACGAAAAACCTCTTCGGTGATACTGCTCATGTCGTCAGCGAAATAAAACCGGTCCAACATAGAAGAAAAGTCGGGTGCATTTCCGTCAGGCCATAAGAAATTCTCAAAAAGTCTCTGGCTGCCAGACTGATCATCCCTGAAATACGGGTGAATATCGGCGTCCGGTCCTCCGACCTGCTTCCAGTTCGTAACCGTGCACTCATATATCCCGCGGATCTGCTCCGACGTAAGGCTCTTCACCGGGCATTCCGGACTCACGATAAAGCCGAGTCCGTCGTAGCCGTAAGGCTTCATTTCGATATTGACCTTTTTCTCTCGGAAATAAGATTCCTCTTCTTCCGTAGGCGCGACCAGGAACACGATATCGGCCTTTTTATCTGCCAGATTCAGCCATGCGCCATGAGTCTTTGAACAGAGCGGATTATCGGGGGCCACACTGTTTACCCCGTTAAGCTCCAGGTAGATTGCCTCGGTAATGGGCTTTCTCGCAGTCGAACTGTCGATCACCGGGAACAGCTCGGGATAATAGATGAACACACTCTCGATCGGCAGCTCGTCGGGACCCGACACAGGCTCGGGAGTAGGCGTGGGCTCATCCGAAGGTTCTGCTGTAGGCGTCACTTCCTGTGTGGGCACCGTTTCCGGTACGGATGTGGGCTTGGCAGACGCTATATCAGTCGGTGCAGGCGTGTTATTCTCCGATGAAACAAATTCTCCCCGATATATGTGAACGCCCTTTACTTCCTCGCCGTTCTCCAGCTTTGCCCTGTACTCGTCCTGCAGTTCATCGATACTCTTCATATTCCTGGGTATCAGCTGAAATTCAAGCTTTTCCAGCCAGTAATCGTCTATATGGTCATCATATGTCTTACTGTAGATCCCCATCGCCTTCCATTTGATCACGCGGTACAGAGGCGCGTTAAGCTCCATCGTTCCTCCGTCTTTGTATCTCATCGGGAAAGGCACCAGAAGAACGATCAGCAGGATCGCCAACAGATATATCCCGCCCCGCTTTTTGTTAAACTTCTCAGCCCTTATGCCCAGCACGAAAGCGGCCGGGAGCAGACCCACGATCACGAAGATCACACCGCGGACGATCAAAGATCCCCAATATTCACTAAGCATATAATTACTCCCCCTGTTATCTATTTCTCCGGATCGTTCATCACGCCGATAAAGAACGGGATGTTCGCTTCCGTGTCTATAAGCATATAAATAAACGGTCTGGTAAGATAGACCTCTTT
>CAMZAI010000079.1 GCA_947304065.1 uncultured Clostridia bacterium
TACTGCGGTATGCTCAACTGCTCATATAACCTCGGAATGCGCCATCTGAAGGGCTACATTCCCGAGTATCCCGTTGGCACAGCTAAGGACATCGCGAAGATGATCGCTGATTTCGTTCCCGTAGCACGTGCCGTTATCGGCGTTCAGAACCTTAAGATCATTACCTTCGGTCCCAGACCTCAGGACTTCTTCGCATGCAACGCACCCATCAAGGGTCTCTATGAGCTCGGCGTTGAGATCGAAGAGAACTCAGAGCTTGACCTCTATGTAAGCTTCAAGGCTCATGAGAACGATCCCAGAATTCCCGACGTATGTAAGCATATGGAGAAGGAAATGGGCAAGGGCAAGTTCTACAAGGAGCTCAATGCACGTATGGCACAGTTCGAGCTTACGCTTCTTGACTGGGCAAACGCTCACAAGGGCGCTCGCAAGTACGTTGCATTTGCCGATAAGTGCTGGCCCGCATTCCCCGAGACCTTCGGTTTCGAGCCCTGCTACGTAAATTCACGTCTTGCAAGCCACGGTATCCCCGTAGCATGTGAGGTTGATATCTACGGCGCTCTTTCCGAGTATATCGGTGCATGTGTATCCGCTGACGCAGTTACACTGCTCGACATCAACAACTCCGTTCCGGAGAAGCTTTACACCGAGAGCATCAAGCCCAAGTACAAGAAGTATGCGCTTACCGATACCTTCATGGGCTTCCATTGCGGAAATACTCCTTCCTGCAAGATGTGCGCAGACCGTGCCATCAAGTACCAGCTGATCCAGCACAGACTGCTTGAGCCCGCAGGCAGCGAGCCCGACTTCACCAGAGGAACTCTTGAGGGCGACATCGCAGCAAGCCCGATCACATTCTACCGTCTGCAGTGCGACAGCGAGGGCGTTCTTCGTTCTTACATCGCAGAGGGCGAGGTTCTTGACGTAAGAACCGGTTCATTCGGCGGCATCGGTATCTTCGCTATCAATGAGATGGGACGTTTCTACCGTCACGTTCTCGTTCAGAAGAGATATCCTCATCACGGCGCTGTTGCGTTCGGCCACTATGGCAAGACTCTCTTCGAGGTATTCAAGTTCTTAGGCGTAGGCGACATCGCTTACAACCAGCCCAAGAGCCTTCCTTACCCCACCGAGAATCCCTGGGCGTAATGAGTTTATTTGCTGAATAAAACCGAAATTTAAATTCAAGGGGCGGTTTCCGAACAAGGGAACCGCTTCTTTGCGTATGGTGAAAAAGATTTTTCTTTTTATGTTTTTATGGGTGACATTCCACGGATGATGTGGTATAATTTAATTTGACCCAAAATATTCAAATGGGCCGATCTGAAGCACTATTTTCGAAGGGATATCAGGCAAGATGCGGAGTATTGTTTATACCAATGACAACTGCATAGGCTGTAATAAATGTATTAACGTCTGCAGCGCGATAGGTGCGTGCATTTCTACGGAAAGAGACGGCAAACCCAGGATCGAAGTAGACGGTACAAAGTGCGTGGCGTGCGGAAGCTGTATGGACGTATGCGTACACAACGCGCGTGAATTTGAGGACGATACCGACCGTTTCTTTGAGGACCTTGAAAAAGGAGAGCAGATATCGCTGCTCCTGGCTCCCGCATTTAAAGCAAATTATCCCGACGAATACGATTCTGTTCTCGGAGGGCTTAAAAAGCTCGGCGTCAACAGGATAATCAGCGTTGCCTTCGGCGCCGACATCTGCACCTGGGGCTATCTCACATACATAAAACAGAACAACTTCTATGGCGGAATCTCACAGCCCTGTCCGGCCGTCGTTTCATATATCGAAAGATATCTTCCCGAGCTTCTTCCAAAGCTTTTCCCTGTCCAGAGTCCGTTGATGTGCGCGGCGATCTATGCGCGCAAGCAGCTGGGCATCACTGACAGATTCGCGTTTATCAGTCCCTGTATCGCTAAAAAGATGGAGATCGAAGACCCTAATAACGAGGGTCTGGTTCAGTATAACGTTACGTTCGAACATCTGATGAGACATATCAGGGAGAAGAATATTACCGGCGAATCGGCTCGAAGCGAGATAGAATACGGTCTCGGCTCATTTTATCCGACTCCGGGCGGTCTGGCGGAAAATGTTAAATGGTTCCTCGGCGATTCGGTATATATCCGTCAGATAGAGGGTGAACGCCGTCTGTATAACTGGATGCATCATAACCGTGACAGGATAAGGAACAACAAGACGCCGTTCCTTTTTGTCGACGCCCTGAACTGCGATAAGGGCTGTATCTGCGGTACAGCGGTCGATCCCGTGAAGTCCGAGACAGACGACGCGCTCTACGCACTTCTTGACATACGCGAAGAATCGAAGAAAAAGCAGTCGGGCGACGCATGGTCGAAGTGCGACACTCCCGAGGAGCGCCTGAAGCATTTTAACGAGCAGTTTGCAGATCTGAAGATTGAGGATTATCTGAGAGGTTATACCGACAGATCCTCATCCTGCAGCTATCTTATCCCGGACGAAGAGGCGCTGAACGCTATCTTTATCAGCATGAACAAGCTGACCGAGGAGTCGAGGCAGATCAATTGTACCTGCTGCGGTTATGAAAGCTGTCTTCAGATGGCTACAGCCATATTTAACGGCTTTAACCACCGCGAGAACTGTATTTATTACGAGAGGACGATGGTCCATGAGCTTGAGGTCGAGAAGGCCATCGCAGAGGAAGCTACGCTTGCGAAGAGCGCATTCCTTGCGAATATGTCCCATGAGATCCGTACGCCCATCAACGCGGTTCTCGGAATGAACGAAATGATACTGCGCGAGTGCGAGGACGAGAATGTCATCGCTTATTCGGAGCGCATCAGGAGCGCGGGCAGCACACTGCTCGGGCTTGTAAACAATATACTTGATTTCTCGAAGATCGAAGCGGGTAAGATGGAGATCACACCTGTCGATTACGATCTTTCTTCGGTACTCAACGACCTTGTTAATATGATCCAGACACGTGCGGACGAGAAGGGACTGCTGCTTTATCTCGATTTCGATCCCGCAATGCCGAAGCTGCTGCACGGCGACGAACTGCGCATCAAGCAGATCATCATGAACCTGCTGACGAATGCCGTAAAATACACCGAGCAGGGAAGCATTACCTTTAAGATGTGCTTTGAAAAAACGGAATCGGATAAGGAAGTGATCATAAAGACCACTGTTACCGATACCGGTATCGGAATAAAGAAAGAGGACATCGCGCGTCTTTTCGAGCAGTTTAAGAGGATCGAGGAGAAGCGAAACCGAAATATCGAGGGCACAGGCCTCGGCATGAACATTACGCAGAAGCTCCTTGAGATGATGAATTCCACACTCGAAGTGGAGAGTGAATACGGTAAGGGCTCATCTTTCTCGTTCGAGCTGAAGCAACCGGTCGTAAAATGGGAAGAACTCGGCAACTTTACAGAGAGATACCAGAAGGCGAAGGGCGAGCGTACCGCTTATCACGAGAGATTTACCGCGCCGGAAGCCGATATCCTTGTAATAGACGACAATCCTATGAACCTGATAGTATTCAAGAGCCTGCTCAAGCAGACCAAAGTCAGGATAGATACCGCGAACGACGGCGATGAGGGTATCGCTTTCGCACTTAAAAAGAAATACGACATTATATTCTTCGATCATATGATGCCCGGCAAGGACGGTATCGAGACTCTGAACGAGCTCAGGAGCCATAAGGACAATCCGAACATCCTTACTCCGTCGATCTGTCTTACGGCCAACGCAGTTTCCGGAGCGAGAGAGACTTATATAGCCGCCGGCTTCGACGATTATCTGACAAAGCCCATTGAATCGGCTAAGCTCGAAGAGATGATAGCTTCGCTGCTCCCGCCCGAGAAGATCGTGTCTGTCAGTGCGGTAAGGGCAGAAGAGACCGAAAAATCCGATCTGGACGACGTCAGACTTGCACCGATGAAGACGATCGCCGAGATCGACCTTGAAGAAGGCATAAAAAACAGCGGATCGGTTGATGCGTATCTGCCTCTGCTGAAGATATTCTATGAATCGATAGACGATAAGGCAGACGAGATCGAGGGCTTCTACAAGGAGCGCAATATCAAGGATTACACAATAAAGGTTCACGCATTGAAGAGCTCGGCCCGTCTTATAGGAGCAACGCTGTTTGCAGAGATCGCACAGGCGCTGGAGACCGCCGGAAAAGACGGAAACGAAGCTTTTATCGATGAACATACCGAACCGTTCATGAAGTCGTACCGGAATTTCAAGGAACTGTTAAAGTGCATGTTTACGGCTGACGCGGACGATGCGGACAAGCCTGAAGCCGACGCGGAGATGATGGAGGGCGTCTACGACGAGATCAGATCTTCGGCCGAGTGCATGGATTGCGACGCGCTCGAAGTCATTTTCGGCGAAATGGAGAATTACCGCATCCCGGATGCCGACCGGGATCTGTTCGCGAAGATGAAAGCGGCGGCCAGGATATTTGATTACGATGCAATTTTGAAGCTCATAGAAGAAAAAGGATGATGTAAAAAAGCGGGGAATTGTGCTATAATATCTGTAAACGGAAAGCGGGGTTTACATTATGGATATAAAAAATATTACGGCAGTGTTAATACTTATCATTTCTGTCAGTTTTCTGGTTGTGGCGCTTCTTACGACCCTTCTTGTTCTGAAGAAATGGAAGCTTATAAAGGGACATGTTAATCTGGCTATGGTAGCTGCGATCGTCATGCCTTTGTTCAATGTGCTCCTTTTCGGTTTAGGAATATATACGTTTAAGCAGATGATCACGGAAAAGAGGAATTTACCGCTCATAGCTGCGATATTCATGCTGTTCTATTGCATTATATCCGTAGTAAATTACCTTTTCCTCCGCAATCTTTTCAGGAATGTGGAAGGTCTGCTCGCCAAGAATAAAAAAGAGTCGGCAAAACATAACATCCTTATCGACAACATTTCCCACGAGATCAGAAACCCGATGAACACGATCGTCGGCATGACGGAGATCCTTAAAAAGGACCAGAATGTCTTAAAGTCACAGAGCGAAAATATCGAAGCGCTCTCGCAGGCTACGGCATCCCTGCTCGGCGTCGTTAACAATATCATAGATTACACGAAGATCCAGTGCGACAAGCTCGATATAATCCCCACCGAGTATGCCGTAGAGGATCTGCTCAATATCATTATCGAAAAAGCCGAGTATTCGACGAAGGACGCGAATGTTGATTTCGTATACGAAGTAAGCCCCGACATCCCGAGACGCCTTAAAGGCGACGACGTGCGCATTATCCAGGCAATCTACAGCCTGCTGCTGAATTCGTTCAGGTTTACCCATATAGGCGTTGTTGCGATGAAGGTCAGCTCGCAGAAGATAAATACCGATACTACGCTCCTGAAGATCGATATCGAAGATTCGGGCGAGGGTATCCCTCCGGAAGACGTAAAGAGTGCCTACGAGCTCTTCGACGAGTCGTTCCAGCGCGGCGACAGCGAGAAATCTACGAGACTGTCGCTCTATATAATCAAGACTATCATCGAGAAGATGAACGGTACCATTTCGTTCAATTCCGTATATAATACCGGAACCGTATTTACTATCGCGATCCCGCAGCATGTTGAGGATACCGCGCCCCTCGGCCCCTTTACGGCGGCGAAGGAGAACAGCAGCTACAAGTTCATCGCTCCGATGGCGAAGGTACTTGTTGTCGACGACAGTATGGTCAATCTGTTCGTTGCGAAGGAACTTCTTTCAAACTACGGCATCGAGGTTACCACGGCTGCGAGCGGTGCGGAGAGTATCAGGCTCGTCCGCGAGAATTCATTCGACATGGTATTCATGGATTATCTGATGCCCCAGATGGACGGACGTGAGGCGCTTGTACAGATCCGCGATCTCGGAGACGAATACTTCAAACAGCTTCCTGTCATCGCCCTTACCGCGAAGAACTCACCCGGCGGTGAGAGAGTATATATCGACGAAGGCTTTAACGGATATCTGGCGAAGCCTCTTGACGTTCATGAGCTCGAGCGTGCGCTGCTCAAGTTCCTTCCTTCCGAGTACATCAACAAAATCGAAGAGGAGAGCGAAGCGGGCGATGAGTCCAATATCGAAGAGAAGGCGTGGTATAAGAGACTTTGCTCCGTACTTACCGAATTTGATGTCAAGAAGGGCCTTGAATACTGCGAATACGATTATTCGGCATATATCAACCTGCTCCGCGTTATCAGTACCGAGAGTTCGAATCAGGGCGCGAGGATAAAGGGCTTTGCGGAGAACGAGGATATCGAGAATTACAGAGTAGCGGTTCATTCGATGAGAAATGTTGCTGCATCGGCCGGAGACATGAAGCTGAACTTTATCTGTTCGGAGCATGAGAGCGCTGCGAAGAACTATGACATCTCATATATCAAGAACCATGTGAATACATTGCTCTCGGAATATGAAGTATTCCTGTTCAAGATCGATACGGTACTTCAGAGAGAGAACGAAATATTGAACAAGAAATAAACAAGTCCGGAGAAGCCTATGTTTAAAGGGAATTCAGGGAAGTTAAATCATAATTTAATAAAATTCTTCGGACTGTTTTTGAGCGTTTCGATGCTTGTTTCGGTGTTCGTACAGGCAGCTCCGATGACAGAAGCCCGGGCGAAGAAATCGAAGAGCACCGAGACCGCAACGGAGGAAGCCGAGCCTGCTTTCGTCAACGAAGAAGGAGCGAAGTTCACCGATTCCAGGATCGAATATACCGTGATTGTCCCCGCTACGGAGGAGACTCCGGGTAAGGTATCGGTATCCGGGAATACGCTCAAGAAAAAGACACAGACCGTTACGATCCCCGAGATAGTGATATACGAAGGCTATAAGTATTTCCCTTATTCGATCGGAGATTACGCCTTTGTGGGATCGAGCTTTACTTCGATCGTATTTGAGGACGATATCTACGGAATAGGTGAATATGCTTTTGCCATGTCCGCACTGGAATCGATCGAGATTCCCGAGACGGTAAAGGAGATCGGAGCCGGAGCGTTCGCGCTCTCGAACTCGTTAAAGAGCGTATCGATCGGACGTTTTACCGCAGATATCGCGCATAATGCGTTTTCGTACTGCGACAGCCTTACGGAGCTTACGATAGCTTCGAAGAATAAGAATTACGCCGCTGTCGACGGAATGATACTGAACAAAAAAAAGACTTTGCTGATATCGGGTGCGGCTGCAGGCGGTGACATTGTGATCCCCGCTACGGTAAAGAAGCTCAGCGCCTATGCGTTTGAAGGGAATCATAAGATCACTTCGGTCGATCTCGGTACCTTGATCAAAGCGATCCCGGAGGATACCTTCTATGACTGCACGGCTCTCGAGAAGATAGTTATCGGCAAAGCCGTTACGAAGATCAGCGGGAATCCTTTTAAGTACTGTACTTCCCTTAAGTCCTTTGAGGTGGACGAAGAGAATACAAAATACAGGGGCGCAGGACCCATTCTTTACAGCAAGACCGGAAAGACTCTCTACGCATATCCTTCGGCGAAGGGTTCGCTTGCGTTGCCTTCCGCCGTAAAGACGATCGGGGAGTATGCGTTCTGCGGAAGCGGTCTTACCGAACTCAGTATTCCTGCCAATATTAAGAGCATTTCCAAGGGCGCTTTCTATGACTGCGCCGAACTTGAAGAGGTAACCTTTGAAAAGAGAAAGATCACTCTTTACGAGGATATCGCGTCTTCCGAAGACATGATATTCGGCAATGCGATGCCTTACCTCGTTATCGTCCTTCCTTACTCGAAGGATTCGAACCAGGCGGGTTCTGTCGAAGAGAAGCTGAAGCTCAACTGCCCTTCGACAGTCATCATAGTTAATAAATAACCCAAAATTTTTAAGTTGCGGGGGGCTCTATGAAGATAACCTCATTACTGATCAAAAACTTCAAGACTATCCGTGAGATGAACATCGACGACATCGAAGATGCTCTTATCATCGTGGGTAAAAACAGTACAGGTAAGACTACGATCCTGCATGCTATCCTTGCGATCGCCGGGCAGTACCAGATCAAGGTCACGGACTTCAACAGCCCGGAGCGCAACATCGAGATCGCGGTCAAGCTCGAGATAAGCGACGAAGACATCAGGAATTTCTATAACAACGGCGTCGTAAGCATCTATAAGACCTTCAGCATGTGGTACGAAGACTTCTGCAAGCAGCTTCCCACATTTAAGCGCAAGGAATCGGATTTCGACGAATATGCCGCGTATGAGACGCTGACGCCCGACAGAGACGACATCGGCGGAATCCTCGATTTCGTATTTGTAGCTGATTCGGAGCTTAAGACCAGATATTCGGACGGCGTGAACAAGTCCAATCCCGTTATCGCCGAAGTGCTCCCGAAGGTTCATTTCATCGACCACAGACGTAATGTTAAGGATATCCAGGACGAGATATTCAGCGCGGAATCAAAGAACGCGCTGAAGGGCGTAAGGGAAAACCTGTGTCTGAAAGACGACGCGAAGCAATGTACAGACTGCTTTAAGTGCATAAAAGAGATAAAAGAGAAGACACCCGAGGAGCTCTCGATCCTAGAGAGTATGAGGCTTCTCGAATATAAGATACTTCAGGTCAATCTTGATTCCTTCATGGACAAGCTGAACAAGTTCTACGTCCGCAACAGCGGAAGACAGCAGGATATCAAGTTCGTAATGAACCTGAATAACAAGGACCTGATAAAGCTCGACACGATCGTTCTGAACAAGGACAGGTACGGCGCGGACTCGATCAATACGCTTTCCGCCGGAGCGAAGAGTATATATATCCTGTCGCTGCTGGAGGCTTATTCCGAAGAAAACAGCACTATGCCTTCGATCATCATGATCGAGGATCCCGAGATCTATCTCCATCCTTCGATGCAGAAGACTGCGAGTGAGATACTTTACAGACTTTCGAAAAAGAACCAGGTATTTTTCTCGACACACTCGCCGAACCTTATATTCAATTTTAATTCAAAGCAGATTAAACAAATTGTCCTCGATGAGGATTACAACAGCGTGATCAACGAAAACACCGACATTGACAAGATCCTCGACGATCTCGGCTACTCGGCGAACGACCTGATGAACGTTAACTTTGTATTCATCGTCGAGGGTAAGCAGGACAGCTCGAGACTGCCTCTGCTGCTCAAGAAATACTACTCGGAGGTATACAACGAGGACGGCACGCTGCAGCGCATTTCCATTGTTACGACGAACAGCTGCACGAACATCAAGACCTATGCGAACCTCAAGTATATCAACCAGCTGTACTTAAAAGACCAGTTCCTGATGATCAGGGACAGCGACGGCAAGAACCCCGAGACTTTGGTCAAGCAGCTGTGCAAGTATTACGACGACAGGGCGCTCGAGGACGTTAATTCGCTCCCGAGGATCCAGCCGCGCAATATTCTTATCCTCAAGTATTATTCGTTCGAGAACTATTTCCTCAATCCCGCGGTTATGACGCAGATCGGCGTAATTGGGTATGAGGAAGAGTTTTACAATACGCTGTTTGAGAAGTACAAGGCCTATCTCTACAAGCTCGCGAGCGCAAAGAACATGCGCCAGGTGACAGGCCTCAACATCCGTACGAAGGACGATCTGAAGAAGAACATCGAGACTTTCAAGATCTACATGCGCGGACACAATCTCTTCGATATTTTCTACGGAAGATATAAGGGAGAGAAGCAGACCGAGATCCTCGAGAAGTACATCGAGGTTGCTCCGAAGTCAGACTTCGCCGACATCCTGAACGCTATCGACAGGTTCATCTATTTCATGAACCGCAGGATAGACGACAAAGAGGAGACCGAGAAGAAGCCCGAGTACACCTATCAGAAGCATAAAAAGAAAAAGAAGTATAACCGCAACGGATACGATTATACTTCCAAGTATCGCAATAACAACGATCAAAACAACAGGAACGGCAAGGACGGCCAGCATGAGAATCACGGCCAGCACACGAAGCAGCATGTCCAGTTCCAGCCCAAGACCGGCAATTACCAGTCTTTCGGAGGTAAGAAGAACAGGCGCAGCAATAACTATTCAGACTACAGGGATGATGGTTATTCTGATCTTTCCGATTCTGTTTTTGATGACTGATGTAACCTGATATTCAACATTGTTTTCGGTAACGGATTCACCTTCGGCGGGGATATGCCCGAGGAGGTGGATCACGTGGCCGGCAATGGAATCGTAATCGTCGGAAGCAATATCTATTCCGACGGTTTCTTTTATGTCTTCAAGCTTTGTCTGACCTTTCACTTCATAGACTGTATCCGAAACCTTGCTGATCTCGTCCACTTCGTCCATATCATACTCGTCCCTGATCTCACCGACTATCTCTTCGAGCAGGTCCTCTAACGTTATAAGACCGGCAGTAGCGCCGTATTCGTCCAGAACAACCGCAACGGAGGTATATTCGCTCCTCATGTCGGTCATGAGCTCTCTGGTCGTTTTCTGTTCGTATGTGAAATAGGGCTTTCGCATGTAGTCCGTGATCTTAAACTCTTTTTTGCCGTCGTATTTGATCACGAGATCCTTTGCCCAGATAATGCCGACGATATTGTCCCTTGTTTCTTTGTAAACGGGCATTCTCGAATACTGCTCGCTGCGGATGACGGAGAGCAGATCCTCGTAGGAGATGTCGTCCGGAACGCAGGTCATGTTGATCGCGGGTACCATAACGTCTTTTGCAACCGTATCGCCGAAATCCACCACGTTGTTGATCATTTCACGTTCGTCGGACTCAAGGATGCCCTCCTCGTTGCTGACGTCGACCATGGTGAGGAGCTCGTCCTCGGTCACCTGCGCGGTCTTTTCGTCGACATTGACGTTAAACAGCTTTAATACGCCGTGTGCGAGTACATTAACGATGAATGTGACCGGAGTCAGAACGGTAACGAGCAGATTGATAAAAGGAGCGTACCTGTAAGCCACACGCTCCGCCTTCTGAGATGCAAGGGTTTTGGGGGTGATCTCTCCGAAAATGAGAATGATCAGGGTCAGCACGCCGGTAGCGATACCTACGGCCTTGCTGCCGAAAAGATCTATCATCAGTGTGGTAGTCAAAGCGGAAGCAGCGATATTGACAAGATTATTGCCAATCAAGACCGTGGTAAGAAGCTTATTTGAGTTCTCTAAGAGACCGAGCACCATTTTTGCCCGCGAAGAGCCCTCATCCGCATCCGACCTCACACGAAGTTTGTTCAAAGACATAAATGCCGTTTCAGCAGATGAAAAGAATGAAGATAAAAGTAATAAGATAAAAAGAATTATTAGTCGTCCCACGACGCCTGGTTCCAAAATGTTCACACTCCTTTTTGAATTATTAAGCTTGATTATAAATATTATCGGCAATTTTATCAATATTCTTTAATTCGAACGATTGAAAGACATGGGGACGGCAAGCGCGGGTTAAATTAAAATTTAATTTTATGAAGTTTTTTAATTGAAAAATCATGAAAATGGATGTATGATAAAGGGGCGAATTTTCTTTTGAAGGGGGTGGTTTTATGAGTACGGATAACGCAGGCAAACCATGCAAAACCGATGTACCGCCACACGAACGTATCATAAAATTTAATACCCGGAAGGAGATTCTAAACCATGGAAGATCTTATGGAGAAAATGAGGGAACTCATTGCTGCTAAGTCTTACAAGGAATTCCGTGAGCTCAGTGCCAAGATCAACGAGGCCGATATGGCTGCG
>CAMZAI010000080.1 GCA_947304065.1 uncultured Clostridia bacterium
ATCAACGCAAATTATAAAAAGCTTCCGGGAAGCTACCTCTTTTCAATGATCGGAAAGAAGGTCAGGGAATATCAGGAGGCGCATCCGGAGGCAAAGATCATCAGACTCGGTATCGGCGACGTAACGCAGCCGATAGCGCCGAAGGTCATTGAAACACTGCATTCGGCAGTGGACGAGATGGGGGACGCATCCACTTTTAAGGGCTACGCACCCGACCTCGGATACGAATTCTTAAGGAGCGTGATCGCCGAAAAGGACTACAGGGACAGAGGCTGCGACATTTCCGCCGACGAGATTTTTGTCTCCGACGGCGCGAAGTGTGACTGTGGTAATATACAGGAAATATTTGACACAGGAAACAGGATCGCCGTGTGCGACCCTGTTTATCCCGTTTATGTAGACTCAAATGTCATGGCAGGCAGGACCGGTGCCTACGATGCGGCTGCGGAGCGTTTTGAGAACGTGATCTACATGCCCTGCACCGCGGAGAACGGCTTTGTTCCGGACCTTCCGGAGGAGATCCCCGACCTGATCTACCTCTGCTTCCCGAACAATCCCACGGGAGCGGTCATCAAAAAGGCGGAGCTTCAGAAGTGGGTCGATTTTGCAAGAAAACATGACAGCATTATACTTTACGATGCGGCTTATGAAGCGTATATTAGTGAAGAGGATGTTCCTCACAGCATCTATGAATGCGACGGTGCGAGGGAATGCGCGATAGAGTTCAGGTCATTTTCGAAAACAGCGGGCTTTACGGGCCTCAGGCTTGGCTTTACCGTTATTCCCAAAGATCTTGAGACCGGAGGGGAAAAGCTCTGGCCGCTGTGGGCGAGAAGGCACGGAACAAAGTACAACGGAGCGCCTTACATCGTACAGAAGGCCGGAGAAGCGGTTTATTCGCCCGAAGGCAGGCAGCAGGTGCGTGAGCAGATCGCTTATTATATGGGCAATGCGAAGATCATCCTTGACGGTCTGAAGGGGGCCGGCTTTGAGGTTTCGGGCGGCGTGAACGCGCCGTACATCTGGCTTAAGACGCCACGGAACATGACGAGCTGGGAGTTCTTTGACTATCTGCTCTCAGAGGCCAATGTGGTAGGAACTCCGGGATCGGGCTTCGGACCGCACGGAGAGCATTATTTCAGACTGACCGCTTTCGGAAGCAGGGAGAACACGGTCGAAGCGGTTGAGAGATTCAAAACATTATAATGGGGGAGAAGGCGATGGAGAATCGTAAAACAAAGTTTATTTTTGTTACAGGCGGTGTTGTTTCAGGTTTGGGAAAGGGCATCACGGCGGCGTCGCTCGGACGTCTGCTGAAAGCCAGGGGACTTAAGGTCGCCGCGCAGAAGCTTGATCCGTATATCAATGTCGATCCCGGCACGATGAGTCCATACCAGCACGGTGAGGTTTACGTGACCGAGGACGGCGCCGAGACCGATCTGGACCTCGGACATTACGAGCGCTTCATCGACGAGGATCTTACAAAGTACTCGAACCTGACTTCGGGTAAGGTTTACTGGAACGTTCTGAACAAGGAAAGAAGGGGAGAGTATCTGGGCTCGACCGTTCAGGTCATTCCCCATATCACCAATGAGATAAAGGAATTCGTATACCGCGCGGGACGCGAGAAGGACGCCGATATCGTCATCACGGAGATCGGAGGAACGATCGGTGATATCGAGTCGCAGCCTTTCCTCGAGGCGGTAAGACAGATCTCGCTCGAGATCGGAAAGCAGAACGCGCTGTTCATCCATGTTACGCTGGTTCCGTTCCTTCACGGCTCGGACGAGCATAAATCAAAGCCCACGCAGCATTCCGTAAAGGAGCTTCAGGGCATGGGCATCAACCCCGACATCATCGTGCTCCGCTGCGACGAGCCCCTTGAGGAGAGCATCTTCAAGAAGATCTCGATGTTCTGCAACGTTGAAGACGACTGCGTTATCGAGAATATTACGCTGGACAGCCTCTATGAGGCGCCGCTGATGCTCGAGAAGAGCAATTTCTCGGGCGTTGTCTGCAGAAAGCTCGGTATCTGGGCTCCACAGCCCGATCTGAGGGAGTGGGAGGAGCTGGCCCACCGCATCAAGGGCAGACATAAGGACGTTACGATCGCTCTCGTCGGCAAGTATGTGCAGCTGCACGACGCGTATCTTTCGGTAGCGGAGGCGCTCACACACGCCGGCTTCGCGCTCAACGCGAAGGTACATATCGAGTGGATCGATTCCGAGGAACTCAACGAGGCGAATTATAAAGAGAGGCTGAGCGTGGCACAGGGCATCATAGTTCCCGGCGGTTTCGGAGACCGCGGCATCGAGGGCATGATCCTCTCGGCAAAATACGCGCGTGAGGAGAAGATCCCTTATCTCGGGATATGCCTCGGAATGCAGATATCCGTTATTGAATTTGCAAGACATGTCGCGGGAATCGCCGACGCCTGCTCGGGTGAAGCCACCAACGCGACCGAGCACAAGGTCATCGACTTCATGCCCGGACAGTCCGATGAGGTGGACAAGGGCGGCACACTGCGCCTGGGCAGCTATCCCTGCGTGATCAAATCCGGTACGCTGATGGAGCGCTGCTACGGTGAGAAAGAGATCACCGAGAGACACCGTCACAGATACGAATTCAACAACGATTACAGAGAGGTGCTGACAAAGGCCGGTCTTGTTCTTTCGGGAATCTCGCCCGACGGCAATCTGGTCGAGACCGTGGAGATCGCGGATCATCCCTTCTTCCTCGGCGTACAGTACCATCCCGAATTTAAATCAAGACCGAACAGGCCGCACCCTGTATTTAAGGGCTTTGTGGAAGCTTCGTTAAAAAACGGCAGTGAGGAATAACTAAGAATGAAAAGAGAAGAAATCAATATACGTGATCCCTTCGTGCTTGTGCACGAAGGGAAATACTATCTCTACGGTACGAGAGGAAACGAGTGCTGGGGAACATGCACCGGACTCGATGTATATACGGGCACGGACCTTGAAGAATTCGACGGTCCGTTCGTATGCTTTACGCCGCCCGAGGGTTTCTGGGCGGACAAAAATTTCTGGGCTCCCGAGGTCCATGAATACAATGGGAGTTTCTATATGTTCGTTTCGTTCAAAGCCGACGGAAAGTGCAGGGGAACCCAGATCCTGAAGGCTGACAACCCCTTAGGGCCGTTCGTTCCGCACTCCGACGGACCTGTTACACCGCGCGACTGGGAGTGTCTCGACGGAACGCTTTACATTGAAACAGCTGACGACAACAAACCGTACATTATCTTCTGCCACGAGTGGGTGCAGGTAAGGGACGGAGAGGTGTGCGCAACAGAGCTTTCGCGTGACCTCAAGAAGCCCGTGGGCGAGCCCAAACTGCTCTTTCACGCTTCCGAAGCGCCCTGGATCAGGACGATCCGCGACGGCGCGTATGTGACCGACGGGACGTTTGTATACAGGAATGAGGAAGGTAAGATCACGATGCTCTGGTCAAGCTTCGGCGACGAGGGCTATACGCTGGCACTGGCGCACAGCGACAGCAATACGGTGGACGGTCCCTGGAGGCAGGATCCGGAGCTGCTGTTCTCAAAGGACGGCGGACACGGAATGCTCTTTAAGTCAATTGAAGGCAAATTAATGGTTGCATTGCACTCACCAAACGTCAATTTAGATGAAAAACCGGTCTTTTTCGAAGTAAAATGCAGAATTTGACGATCCGGTAACCCGAAATACAAGGGGCGGCTTATGCCGCCCCTTTGTCATATGCGCAAATATAGATTGAAAATCGCGTATTTCGACGCGATTTTTGTTTGTTTTTCGATAAATATTGACTTCGAAAGGATCATAAGAATATACTCTAGGTACCGAAAGGCAACAACAGGCAATACCAAAGAGAAGGGAGACGTTTTTATGAGAATTAAGCGGTTTTTAGCTGTTCTTCTGGCACTGGCCATGATCCTCGCTACTGCGGCATGCACAAAGAGCGACGACAGCACGAACAGCGACAGCAATGCAGCACAGGGGGCGGACAACAATTCGGCAGCTTCGGGTGACACAGGCAATAAGGCCGGCACCGGAGACTCCGCATCGACCGAACCCGTAAAACTCAGAATGGCATGGTGGGGTTCACAGACCAGACATGACAGGACCATCGCGGTCATCGAGCTTTACGAATCACTTCATCCCAATGTGGACATCGAGTACGAGCCCATGGACTTCGACGGCTATTTCAATAAGCTTGCGACACTTGTGGCTTCGAACGAGGTTTGGGATATCTTCCAGCTCGGAAGCAACTTCCCCACATATCAGAGCAAGATCTACACACTTAACGACTTCATCGCTGACGGAACGATCGATGTATCCGGCACCACGGATGCATTCTTAAGGATCGCGGCCGATGAGAAGGGCAATCAGGTCGGACTTTGCAGCGGCGTAAACACATACGGTATCGCGTACGATCCCGCTCTGTTCGCGGCAGCGGGCGTAGCCGAGCCCACAGAGAACTGGACATGGGATGATTACAAGAAGGCGTGCACTACCATTCATGAGAAGCTCGGCATCTACGGCTCGTCAAAGTTCGACGACTGGCAGGCAGGCGCTTCGATGGGCGTAAACCAGGAAGGTTTCGGCATCGGCTTCTTCAACAAGACAAACGACGGCCTTGGATTTACAGATTACAAGATGCTCTCGGATTATCTGCAGATGAGAGCGGATCTCGTTGATGCGGGCGCTTATCCCGATCCCGGCGCATGCCAGGAGATCAGCGATATCGAGAATGACTTCGTGGTTTCGGGCGAAGCGGCGATGACATGGGTTGCTTCAAACCAGTTCGTATCGCTGTGCACCGCAGCGGGCAGAGAGCTTAAGCTCATTAATCCTCCCCGCAAGAGCGCGAACGGCCCTGCAGGCGTTTCAATCCAGTCTTCACAGATGCTCTGCGTTTCGTCGGATTCGAAGTATCCCGCAGAAGCGGCTAAATTCATCGAATTCTTCCAGAGCAATATCGATGCGAACCAGATCCTCCTCGCAGAGCGCGGTATCCCTACATTTACGGCGGTACGCGAGGCTCTTGCAGGCAATCTGACCGACATTGAGAAGGCGGTTTATGAGTACGTAGATGTGGTCGGCGCATTCGATACAGGCGGAGAGACCGTAAATCCTTCAAGCCCTGCATGCACCGATACCATCAAGGAGCAGTACAACTACTACCTGAACAAGGTCAT
Organism: uncultured Clostridia bacterium; assembly: GCA_947304065.1. Classification (GTDB taxonomy): domain Bacteria; phylum Bacillota; class Clostridia; order Lachnospirales; family Lachnospiraceae; genus RUG11977. The sequence goes on from CAMZAI010000080.1 coordinate 5,201, forward strand.
TTACAAGGAGATGACCGCCGACGAAGCGGCAAAGGCGATCTATGATTTCGCCGCATCACAGTTCTGATAGCTTTTTCACTTTTTCATAAAAGCCCCGGGGGCGTTCCTTTAAAGGGATGTCGCCGGGGCAATTCCCCCAAGGAGTAACGGACAGCCATGAGCAAAAAGATAAACGCCCCGGACAAGAGCGGCAGAACCCCGTGGAACAGATTTGTTTACAATACGAATACCGTGGGTTATGTTTTCGCGGCTCCTTTTATCATAGGATTCCTGATATTTACGATCATCCCGATGCTGAGTTCGCTGTACTATTCGTGCACCGACTACAATCTGATCGAAAAGGAGAACTGGATCGGTCTTTCAAACTATATTTACCTGTTTCAGGATCCGAGATTCCTCAATTCAATAAAGGTGACGCTGCAGTACGTATTTCTTTCGGTTCCGACCAAGCTGGCTTTCGCGCTCTTTATCGCATTTCTGCTGACGAGGCCCAGCAGGCTCGTGAGCTTTTACCGTTCGCTTTACTATCTGCCTTCGCTGATCGGAGGAAGCGTGGCGGTGGCTCTGGTATGGAAGGAGCTCTTTGCGAGGAAAGGTCTGATCAACACAAATCTGGCCGCGCTCGGCGTCAGCACGATCAACTGGTTCGGAAGCATGACCGCCGCAAAATGGCCGATCATTATAATGACCGCCTGGCAGTTCGGTTCTTCGATGCTGATATTTGCCGCAGGACTCAAGGAAATCCCCGGCAGCTATTACGAGGCGGCAAAGATAGACGGAGCGAACGGCCGGAAGATATTCTGGAAGATAACGCTGCCCTGTCTGTCGCCGGTCATCCTGTTCAATCTGATCATGCAGCTGATCTCGAGCTTCATGGTATTTACGCAGGCCTTCGTCATCACGGCGGGCGGACCGAACGACGCGACGATGTACTACGCACTGTATGTGTACAAACAGGGAATACAAAGCAGAAATATGGGCTATGCAAGCGCGATGAGCTGGGTTATGCTGTTAATAATGGGTGTGATCACGGCAATCGTATTCAAGACTTCAAAGCACTGGGTATTCAATGAAGCTGAAGGTTAGGTGGAATATGAAAGCAAAAAGGATCATTTCGACAACGATTTATCATATATTCATTCTCGGACTCGGACTGCTGATGATCTACCCCGTGCTCTGGATGATATCGGGCTCTTTAAAGAACAATCCCGAGATACTCTCAGGCTCCTTAAACCTTATCCCGCCCGCATGGAGATGGGACAATTTCTCACGCGGATGGGCAGGTTTCGGCCGTGTGACATTTACATCGTATTTTAAGAATTCATTCATCGTAACGATTATAGCGACTCTGGGCACGGTACTCAGCTCGTCGTGCGTCGCGTACGCGCTCGCGAGGGTAAAGTTCCGCGGAAACAGGATACTGTTTACGATAATGATAGCTACGATGCTGCTGCCCGGGCAGGTGGTAATGATACCGCAGTACCTGATCTATAACAGGATCGGATGGGTTGGGACGATGCTTCCCCTTATCGTACCTCATTTCTTCGGAGCGGCGTTCTTTATCTACCTGATGATGCAGTTTATGGCCGGTATACCGAAGGAACTCGACGAGGCTGCGATCATAGACGGCTGCAGCAAGTATACCGTATTTACGCGGGTTGTGTTCCCGCTGTTAAAGCCGGCGCTCATTTCCACGATTATTATCCAGTTTTATTGGAAATGGGACGACTACATGGGACCTATGCTGTACCTCGGAAAGCCTGAATCCTACACCGTTTCGATCGCGGTCAAGCTCTTTGCCGACGCAACGAGTACCACGGATTACGGAGCCATGTTTGCAATGTCGACTTTGTCAATGATACCCGTGTTCCTGATCTTCCTCTTCTTCAACAGATATCTGGTGGACGGGATCAGTACGAGCGGACTAAAAGGATAAGCTTATGATTCATCGTGAACTGCTGATAAGACATTTTAATCCTACCCTGTTATACTGCGATCTTCGTTCCCCGCTTACGGTGGGGAACGGGGATTTCGCGTTTACGGCGGATGTTACGGGGCTTCAGACCTTTGCGGAAGAATACTCGGAAGGAGGCTGTCCGCTGCTCACGATGGCGTCGGGCTTCTGGCATACAGCGCCCGGTGCGGATGCGAAAATAACGTACACGGAGTATAAGCGCGGGGACAGGGTGTTAAAGTACCCCGTGGAGTGCTTTGAAGGCGAAAAGGAAAAATATGACCTGCTGCGGCAGAACCCGCACAGATATAATCTGATGCGACTCTCGCTGCTGCTGGACGGAAGACGGATAAAGCCGGAAGATATAACTTCGATCAGACAGGAGCTGGACCTGTACACAGGGATTCTCAGGAGCAGCTTCAGACTCGAAGGGAAAGAGGTAACGGTAGAGACGGCGGTCGGCGAAGAAGCGGGCGTGGCAGTATCGATAGAAGCAAGGCTCTTAAAGGACAGGATCTCGGTACTGGCCGAGTTCCCCTACGCAATGCCGGCACGGGACGGAGGCGTCTTTGACAGGCCCGAAGCCCATAAAACAGAGATAATAACGAATGAAACGATAAAAGGACAGACGAGACTGAGTCTTAAACGTACCATGGACGGCGATATCCACAGAGTGGGAGTCAACGGACAGGTGAGCGTCAGGGAGGCGGGACCCCATGCATTTATCCTTTCCGCATCGGAAAGTCAGGGCGCGGCGTTCTGGTTTTACGCGGGCTTTGCGGCAGAGGGGCTCGAACCCGCGGAATGCAGTTTCAGACAGGTTAAGGAGGCTTCGGGGAAGCGCTTCTATCTGTTCTGGAACAGAGGAGCAATGATCAATGTCCTCGAATCTGCGGACAAGAGAGCCGAAGAGCTCGAAAGAAGGCTGATACTGTCGATGTATCTGACCTATGTCCAGTGTACTGCGACGCTCCCGCCTCAGGAGACCGGTCTTACCTGCAACAGCTGGTACGGCAAATTCCATCTCGAGATGCACCCGCTCCATGCGGCGTATCTGGCGCTGTACGGCAGGGGAGACCTGCTTGAGCGGTCGCTGGACTTCTATGTGAGGAATCTCGACAAAGCCGTGGAACTGGCTGCATCGAACGGATTTATGGGGGCAAGATGGCCCAAGATGACAGACCCCTGTGCGGCCAATTCGCCTTCACCGATCGCGCCTCTGCTGATATGGCAGCAGCCGCACATCATTTTCATGGTAGAGCTGCTGAGGCTTGCGAGATATTCCGCAAAAAGAAGCGAGGTGGCCTGTGAGGACGAGTGCGTCTTTCTCGCAAGATACAGGGAAGTGATCGAACAGACCGCGGATTTCATGGCGGACTATGCGGAATACGATGAGAAGGACGGATGCTATCATCTGCCCGGGCCGATGTATACGGTTCAGGAAAAAGGAGACCCGGAACTGATCAACGATCCGCCTTTTGAACTGGCCTACTGGAGGTTTGGATTAAAGCTGGCCTGCGATATGCTGTCGCGGATATCGGCTGCAAAAGAGAAATGGCTCGAAGTATCGGAGAAAATGGCCGCACCGGAGATAAAAGACGGACTTATTCCCGCGTGGAGAGGCTGTGAGGATACGTTTACGAAGCTGAACATCGACCATCCTTCGATGGTATTTGCCGAGGCGCTCTTTACCACCGATACGGACAGGACAGCTCTGCGAAACACGCTCAAAAAGATAGAAGAAGTGTGGGATAAAGACTCGCTCTGGGGCTGGGATTTCGCGGTGCTCGCGATGGTATACGCAAGGCTCGGAATGTACGGAAAAGCCTTCGACATGCTGCTTTGCGATACCGGAAAGAATTCCTATGCCGTGAGCGGAAACAATTATCAGGCAGAGCGGCGCGATCTGCCGCTCTATCTGCCCGGAAACGGGGCGCTGCTGCTGGCGATGACCGCGATGCGCAACGCGCCCGGATGGTATATCGAGACAGAAGGGATCATGGAGTATCCGTTTTGAGCAGCGATGTGCGCCGCCTGGTCTGATGCTTGTACTCGCTGCGGTACTTCAGGGGTGATATCTCCCTGTAGGTCTTGAAGACCTTTTCAAAATACGTCAGGCTTTCATAGCCGCATTCCGAGGCGATGTCGGTGACGGACATGTCGGTGGAGGAGAGCAGCTCCTGGGCCTTCTGTATGCGGTGTACATTGATGTATTCGTTGATGGTAAAGCCGGTGACCTCCTTAAAGATACGGCTTAGATAACACTTGTTCACAAAGAAGGTATCGGCGACGGTCTCGAGAGAGAGCGGCTGCGTGCAGTTGTCCGCGATGTATTTGGCGACCTCGTCGACCTTCCTGTGCTTGGGATTCTTGGGAAGCGACGACTTTGTACTCTGACCGTCCTCTGCGTGCCGGTGCGCGAATATCAGAAGGGAAGCCAGCCTGTTCATCACGGCCAGCCTGTAGCCGGGCTTTTTGTGATGGATCTCGGACTGTATGCCGAGCAGCAGATTCTCGACATAATTGCGCTCGCGCTCGTCAAATTCCATAACGCCCTGATGCTTCTCAAAGAAGGATTCAAGGCTCAGATCGCCGAAGAATGAATAAAAGCTGCCGAAAGGCTCGCCCGCGAACTCGATCAGGATGCGGTCATGGTAGGGGCCGGAGGCAAGACCGGTCTTATGAATGACATTCTTGTTGATAAAGACCATGGTGCCTTTGCCGATCAGATATGTGTTCTGGCCGATGAAATACAGACGCTTGCCTTCGAGCAGATAGTAGATCTCGTATTCATCGTGAAGGTGCTTTGTGGGCATGGTGTACTCGTAATCGCGGATGACGCGGTCGATCGTGATGCCGTCGGTGGTCTCTTCAAAAACTGTCTGGCGCATGAAATACCTCGAGAAAGTAAATTATGATTGAAAATGAGTATAATAGTCAAAAAAGTATAAGAAAATTATACTGCAGACAGAGTATAATGTAAACAAATAAAAGAAACGGAGAAAGTCGAAGATATGAATTACCGTAACGGAAAGATCGAAGACCTGAATATCGCATACATAGGAGGCGGTTCGAGAGGATGGGCATGGACCTTTATGACGGATCTGGCGCTGGAGCCGCAGCTGTCCGGAACTATACGTCTGTATGATATTGACAAAGCGGCGGCAGAGAATAACGCCATCATCGGAAACCGTGTTTCCGAAAGGCCCGAGGCTGTGGGCAAGTGGCGCTATACCGTATGCGAGACGCTTGAGACGGCTCTGACAGGAGCTGATTTTGTCGTAATATCGATCCTTCCCGGAACCTTCGACGAGATGGAGAGCGACGTTCACCTGCCCGAGAGACTCGGTATCTATCAGTCGGTAGGCGATACGGCGGGGCCCGGAGGAATGATCAGGGCGCTGCGCACGCTGCCGATGTTCGCTGAGTTCGCGGAGGCGATAAAGAGTTTCTGCCCCTCGGCCTGGGTCATCAACTATACGAACCCCATGTCGCTGTGCGTAAAGGTACTTTACCATGTATTCCCGCAGATTAAGGCTTTCGGCTGCTGCCACGAGGTGTTCGGAACCCAGGAAGTACTGGCCGGCATACTGCAGAAGGAAGGTTATGTATCGGAGAAGCCTGACCGTCACGAGATAAATATCAATGTGCTCGGCATCAATCATTTTACCTGGTTTGATTACGCATCCTACAAGGGAATTGACCTTTTCCCCGTTTACAGGGCTTATATTGACAAGAACTTTGACAAAGGATATACGGAAGACAACAGCGAGCACTGGGCCAACAGCCATTTCACCTGCAAGCACAGGGTTAAGTTCGATATGTTCAACAGATACGGACTGATCGCTGCGGCGGGAGACAGACATCTTGCGGAGTTTATGCCCGGAGACATGTATCTGAAGAATCCCGCGACCGTTAAGGGCTGGGATTTCGACCTGACTCCCGTATCATGGAGAAAGGAAGACTTAAAACACCGTCTCGAGCGCTCGGCAAAGCTCGCCTCGGGCGAGGAAGAGATCAACCTCAAGCCCACCGGAGAAGAAGGCATACTGTTGATCAAGGCGCTGTGCGGACTGACCCGCGTGATCAGCAATGTGAACATTCCGAATACATCGCTGCAGATCCCGAATCTGCCCGAGAGCGCGGTAGTCGAGACCAATGCGGTATTCGAGCGCGACGCGATCAGGCCCGTGGCGGCAGGAAAGCTTCCCGAGCAGGTATACGCCCTCGTTATCCCTCATGTGCGCAACCATGAGCGCATACTAAAGGCATCGTTCAATTATGACCGCAGCCTCGTAAAGGAAGCGTTCATGACCGATCCGCAGGTTCTCGGACGCGCATCAGAGGCCGATGTATCGAAGCTCGTCGACGACATGATCGACGCAACGATCAAGTATCTCCCCGAAGGCTGGAAGCGATGAAAGGCCCCTGCCGAGGTAATCATGACTGATATATAAAAACAGGCCACTGCGGAAAGCAGAGGCCTGTTTTTGTGCGATAAGCGAATGCCCTCGGCAGCAAGCTCGCTTGCTGGACGAGGGC
>CAMZAI010000081.1 GCA_947304065.1 uncultured Clostridia bacterium
CAGTGCTGCGCAGACCTGCTCCATGTTATCCATGAGTTCGGCGGCGTAGAGAATCTTAAGGGCAAGAAGGTTGCCATGACATGGGCTTATTCGCCTTCATACGGCAAGCCTCTCTCGGTTCCCCAGGGCGTTATCGGACTGTTCACACGTCTCGGCATGGACGTAGTTCTCGCTCATCCGGAGGGATACGAGGTTATGCCCGAGGTTGAAGAGGTTGCGAAGAAGAACGCAGCCGCTTCGGGCGGATCGTTCAAGAAGACCAACGACATGAAGGAAGCGTTCAAGGACGCCGACATCGTATATCCTAAGAGCTGGGCTCCTTTCAAGGCTATGGAAGAGAGAACCGAGCTTTACGGCAACGGCGACACCGACGGCATCAAGGCTCTTGAGAAGAGACTCCTTGCACAGAACGCAGAGCACAAGGATTGGGCGTGCACCGAGGACATGATGAAGCTGACAAAGGACGGAAAGGCTCTGTACCTGCACTGCCTGCCCGCAGATATCACCGGCATCAGCTGCAAGGAAGGCGAAGTTGACGCGAGCGTATTCGACCGCTACCGCACTCCTCTTTACAAGCAGGCAAGCTTCAAGCCTTACATCATCGCAGCAATGATCTTCCTCGCAAAGGTTAAGGATCCCGCAAAGGTTCTCAAGATGCTCGAAGAGAGAGCAACCGAAAGGCATATAGGATGAGCAGAATAGTAATCGCACTTGGCGGAAATGCACTGGGGAATTCGCTCCCCGAGCAGATGGCCGCCGTAAAGATAACCTCCAGGGCGATCGTTGATCTGATCGAGGAGGGACACGATGTCGTTATTTCCCACGGCAACGGACCGCAGGTCGGCATGATCAACCAGGCGATGCTCGAATACAGCCGTATCGAGCCCACACAGAAGCCCACGCCTCTGTCCGTATGCGTTGCGATGAGCCAGGCCTATATCGGCTACGATCTGCAGAACGCGATCCGTGAGGAGATGCTGAACCGCGGCTTTGAAAAGCCCGTTGTTTCGATGGTCACGCAGGTTCGCGTAGATCCGGAAGATCCCGCGTTCGCGAACCCCACAAAGCCCATCGGACGCTTTATGGACAAGGAAGCGGCGGACGAGTTTGCCGAGAAGAACGGCTATATCATGAAGGAGGATGCGGGACGCGGCTACAGACGTGTCGTTGCATCGCCCAAGCCCATAGAGATCGTTGAGATCAGCGCGATCAGGAAGCTGGTCGACAACGGTGAGATCGTTATTGCCTGCGGAGGCGGCGGAATCCCCGTTACCCTGATCGGAAACCATCTTAAGGGCGCGCCCGCGGTTATCGACAAGGATTTCGCGAGCGCTGTAATGGCGCGCGATCTGGATGCGGATTATCTGATCATCCTGACCGCGGTCGAGAAGGTTGCGATCAATTTCAAGAAAGAGAACGAGCAGTGGCTCGACCACATGACCGTTGAGGAAGCAAAGAAATACGCCGGAGAAGGCCAGTTCGCGCCCGGTTCGATGCTCCCGAAGGTACAGGCTGCCTGCGACTTCGCGGCTTCAAAGCCCGGAAGGAAGGCTCTTATCACGCTGCTTGAGAAGGCAAAGGACGGCATCAACGGCAGGACCGGAACCACCATCACACTTTGATATGCATTTTTACAAACGGGCTTGACCGAAAGGTTTGGGCCCGTTTAAAATTTTTATTGAAAATATTGGAACCGTGCAAAGTTGTGCATCGTCTAATGTACGGAACAATCAATAATGCGCAGAAGGCAAGCAGAATGCGCCGAAGGCGAAACTGCGAGTGCCTGTAGCGAAGCGGAAGGGAGTATTTATGAGGAAGCGTATAGTAACTTTACTGCTGGCGTTGGCGCTGGTGATGGGTACCGTCTATACCGGGAGCCCCATCGGTGCGTACGCTGCGAATGAAGAGACGCAGGAGCAGATGACGGAGGTCCTTTTAAAGATCAAGACCAAGCTTGAACTGCCCGACGAGTACACCGAGTTTTGGTACAACTACAATAACTACGGTACGAAGGCAACCTGGTATTTCAACTGGTCGACCGAGGATTCCTCCAAGACTGTGTATGTGAACTGCGATGACGAAGCACACATCATTAACGTGGGCAGTTACGGTGAGAACAGCCGGAGCGGAATGCCCGACAGGATCGCCGAGGAACTCGTTCCCGAGGCCGAGGAACTGCTTTACCGCCTGTTCCCCGAGGCAAAGGGACATGTTGTGCTGAAGAATTCAGGCTATCAGTATTACAGATCGGCGTACAGATTTGAGTACAGAAGGATCGAGAACAATATCGAGATGCCCGACAATTATATCTATCTTACGGTAGGATATAAGGACTGCGATCTCATCGGTGCGGACTGCAGCTGGAATTACACCGCGTCCGTTCCTTCGGCCGACAAGCTGATCGGTGCCGACAAGGCAAAGGCAAAGATCGATGAGAAGCTCGATATGCAGCTCCGCTACTATGTCGGATACGACAAGGACGGCAAGGAGAAGATCTTCCTTGCGTATGCGCCCACGATGTATTACATTGCCGCAGACGCCAAGAGTGGCAAGCTTTATACCAAGAAGAATTACTGGGGCGACGATCCCGAGATGAAGGAAGCGGCCGATGAAGATGCGAACGGCGCCACCGCGGACAACGGCAGGGGCTATGAGGCAAAGCTTTCCGACGCTGAGATTAAGCGCATCAGCGAGCTTCAGAACCTTATCAGCTCGGACGACGCCGTTAAGATCATCAGGAACAACAAGTACCTGCTCGTGGACGAAAATATTAACAGCGTTACCGCGAACCTGAGGGAGTATGACGGAGAATACAGATGGTACATCTCGCTCCGCGACAACCGTCCCGCGGATTATGACTATAACGATGTGTACAGAGCTTACGCATCGGCAACGGTTGACGCGCAGAACGGAAAGATCCTCAGCTATTCGGCATCCGTTAAGTCAATGTATTACTATGCGGAAGAGGACCTCGACAGCATTAAGTTCAATTATTCGAAGAAGCAGTGCAAGGGCATTTTCGAGGAATTCTTAAAGAGCATCGAGCCCGAGAAGTTCGCGACGGTACAGCTGACCTCGTCGAGCCCCGATATGGAGTATTACAGCGATTACAGCACAAAGCCCTACATTTTCTCTTACGGCTATAACTACACCCGCTACAACGACGGTATCCCGTTCGCTTCGAACGGCATCAACGGTTCCGTTGACCGCGTTTCGGGCAAGGTCTACAACTACTACATGAACTGGAGCAACGCTGAGGTTCCTTCGGCGAAGGGCGTTATCACCGAAGCAAAGGCTTATGATTCGTACATGAGCTTCGAGGGCTTCGATCTGGTATATGAGATCGTAAACAAGTACGAGAACACCGGAAGCATTTACGGCGACGGCAATGAGCAGATCATAAGACTGGTTTACAGGACCGCGATCAGCCCCGCTTTCGTTGATGCGTTCACGGGCAAGCAGATCAACTATAACGGCGAGGAATACGAGGACGTCCGCACCGATTACAATTACAACGATATCGCGGGCACCAAGTACGAGAAGGCGATCAGGATCCTTGCGGGCATGGGCATCGGACTTCCCGGCGAGAGTTTTGAGCCTTCGAAGAAGATCACTGCCGCGGAGCTCGGACAGCTGATCTCCCGGCTGCCTTATTTCGGATACAGAGAGGATGTCCTTTCGGGCGACAAGACTCTTTCCCGCCAGGAGGCGGCAAAGGCGGTCATCACACTGATGGGACTCGAGCCTGTAGCGAAACTGGATATTTATAAGCTTTCATACAAGGATAAGAAGGACGTAGGAAAGGAATACACCGGATATGTAGCCATTGCGGGGGCGATGGGACTGTTCGGAGACGCAAAGGCAAAGAAGTTTAAGCCTAAGACGGCCCTGACAAGGGGCGAGGCCGCTCAGCTTGTGCTGAACGCCGCAAACGTGATGTCTTCCGAGGATTAATATAGAAAGCGACAAAAAAGAAAAGAAGAAGAGTGCCTGTCACCGCGGAACGCGGTGACAGGCACTCTCCTTTTACGGTGACAGGCACCTTTGTCCGGCACCCATAAATCTGTTTTCTCAGCCGAGGAAGCGGATCGCGCTGGTGACTGCGTTCGCGCCGTCCGCAGCGGCCGTGATGATCTGGCGGAGCTGCTTGGTACGGAGGTCTCCGGCAACGAAGAGGCCGGGGCATGAAGTCTCGCAGTCCTCGTTCGCGATCAGGTAGCCGTTCTCGTCGCAGTTCGCTATCTTGCCGAACAGTACATTCTCGGGAATGATGCCTGTCGCGATGAACACGCCGTCCACTTCGAGGTTCGAAGTCTCGCCGGTCTTAACGTTCGAAAGCGTCAGGCTCTCTACCATATCTGAGCCGTTGATCGATCTGACCACGGTGTCGGTAATGAACTCGATGTTCTCGATGGCCTTTGCCTGCGTAACGAGAGTGGGAGCCGCACGGTAAGCGTCCCTGCGATGGATCAGGTATACGATGCGGGCCAGCTTCGAGAGATAGATCGCGTCCTCGAAGGCTACGTCTCCGCCGCCGACCACAGCGCATTTGCGCTTTCTGAAGAACGCGCCGTCGCATGTCGCGCAGTAGGAAACGCCCATGCCCGAGAGTTCTGCCTCACCGGGACACTCTAGCTTCCTGTGGGAAGCGCCGGTGGCAGCGATTGCTGCGCGCGATGTATATGTATTGTTGTCTGATGTGGTGATCGTGAAGATCCCGTCGTCGTGCGTGATCCGCACAACATCCTCTGTAATGAAGCGTACGCCGAGCTTCTCGCAATGCTGATGCATCTTCTCCGACAGCTCGGGGCCGCTGACGCCCGGTATTCCGGGATAATTATCCACTTCATAGGTACTCTGTACCTGGCCGCCCGTAACGGCGGAACGCTCGATGACCGCGAAGTTGAGCTCTGCGCGGGCCGCATAAATGGCGGCTGAAAGCCCTGCGGGGCCTGAACCGATGATCAAGAGATCGTAGTTATTCATATCCGACTCCTTTCTGTAGCCATAATTATAGCACAGCACATATAAAATGTGAATGTTGTGCGAAAATTTAAAACTGAAAAAAGCTTATTGACAAGGGTAAAATTGTGCAGTTTGCACAAAGACGCTCCTTGAACATGGTACAGAGAACGTGAAAATGAAAAGGTTACAAGTGGAAGTTATCCACAATCGAGATGCCTAAAATAGCCAAAAGGTAAGTTATACACGAAGTTATCCACACTGTCAACGAAAAAACACCACATTCGTAGTCTTTGAAAATGCCGCAGCGTTCGAAAATATGTTTTGTTATTTGTGATAAATTTACTAAAAAAAGAATTGGAGTCTTGATTTTAACTACTTTGGGAATATAGAAAACAAATTGTTCCAGAATACGTGAAGTGTCTGAAAATAGCATGACGGGTGTTAATTTTTTGCGAATAATCGCACTCTTACTATTGAAGAAAATGACATCAGGTGGTATAATACAATCATGTAAGCGACATCACAAAAGTGGAAACGATAAGGAGGACTTCACAGGGTGCAGCGTACATAATTAATCCCAAAGGAGTGATCGTATGAAGTTTATCATTACCGGAAAGAACATTAATGTTACAAACGGTCTGAGACATCAGGTAGAGGAGAAGATAGGCAAGCTTGAACGCTACTTTACACCGGATACCGAGATTCACGCGACCTTGAGCGTCGAGAAGGATATACAGAAGATCGAAGTTACCATTCCCGTGAAGGGAAATATAATCAGAGCCGAAGAATCCAGCCCCGACATGTACGCATCGATCGATATGGTCGAGGAAGTAATAGAGAAGCAGCTTAAAAAGTATAAGAACAAGATAATCGACAGCAAGCAGGCAGGCGAAGGCTTAAGCCGCGCATTCATAGAGGAGGAATACGAAGAAGACGATACGATCCGCATTGAGAGAGTCAAGAAGTTCGCGATGAAGCCGATGGATCCCGAAGAGGCGTGCATCCAGATGGAGCTTCTCGGACATGATTTCTATGTATTCCGCAACAGTGACACCGATGAGGTTAACGTAGTTTACAAGCGTTACGACGGAGCATTCGGACTGATCGAGCCCGAGTTCTGATAACTTTATAACCTAAGCGACCGGTCCCGGGCATGGGTACATACACCCCTTCGTGCCGGCGGCAAGCAAGCCGACCGGACACATCAGCCTCCGGAAGTACCGGACGCGTGACATAGCACAGAATCCCCCGCCTAAAACAGGCGGGGGATTCTTATTGTGCGTGTTTCAAGCCGAGTGACGGCAAAAGATTGAGACAGGCTAAGTGACGGCGGCACGCTGCAACGAGTCATTTTTTTCAAAACGAAACCGTTTGATTGTTTTGAAAAAAATGCTCTGCGCGCCTGCCGCCTGACATGAGGCAGAACTAATCTTTTGCCTGTAATTGGGTAGAGATACGCTTAATTGAGTTCCCGTAGAGTTTGTATGGTTAGTTTACTGAGATACGGAAAGTTACAGGATAGTCTGAACTTATATTCGGTGCGGTGATGTGCAGACCTTCCGCATCGCGGGTCCACTCTATGTCGGGTGAGAAGCCGAGCGGTGTGACGGAGCTGACAAGGCCGGAGAAAACAGGCTTGGGGCCGGCGGAAGCTGAAGCGAGCGACTTGATCGTGACGCGGCCGTCTTCGGGCCATTTGAGGACGAAGGCGTATATCGATCCGTTAGCTACCGTGAAGCGGATGTCTTCGGGTGTGTAAGCGGCCTGATTGCCTTCGGCGAACTGTCCTTCGAGGGTTTTTGTCGGGCCTTCGGCGCTCGTGCGCCATACCTTTGAGGAGTAGATGCCTTCGCCGTTGACCTTCAGCCATGCTCCGATTGAACGCAGGATCTTAACATCCTCTTCGCAGATCGTTCCGTCCGCCTTGGGGCCTACGTTTAAGAGCAGACGGCCGTTCTTGCTCACGATGTCTACCAGGTTCTGTACGATCCCGACGGGATCCTTGTACTTGTTCTCGGTCGTGTGGCACCAGGAATTATAGGCTGTGGCGGTGTCGGTCTGCCATACATAGGGTTTTACATCTGCGAACTTGCCGCGCTCCACATCGACAACTGCGGTCCCGAACGCGAACGAGTCGTGCTTGTAATTTATGACCGCGGGGATGCCGAACTCTTCGGCGCGGTTGTAATAGTAGGCCGCGAATTTGCGAAGATAGGGCTTTACCGCACTGTGATGGATCCACCAGTCGAAATAGAATATCGAGGGCTTATATTTATCGACGAGCTCGCAGCAGCGCACGAGCCAGTCCTCGAGGAAATCGGGCGTAGGAGTGGGAGTGCTGTTCGAGTCTTCGAAATCGCCGGAAGGCATTGCGGGCCAGTAGAAATCGCCTTCTTTTTCGGCGTCTGTTATATCGCTCTCAAACTCGCGTCCGGGGCCCATGAAGAACCAGTGCTCGACGCGGTGCGAGGAGCAGCCGGCGAGCAGGCCTTTTTTACGCGCCGCGGCGTGCAGCTCTCCGAGGACGTTCCTGTGAGGTCCCATTTCCACGGCGTTCCAGTGAGAAAGTTCGGTCTCATACATCTGGAAGCCGTCGTGGTGCTCGGCCACGGGGACCATGTACTGGAAGCCGGCTTCCTTAAAGAGGTCGGTCCATTCTTCGGCGCTGAATTTTTCGGCCTTGAACATCGGGATAAAGTCCTTGTAGCCGAAATCCTTCTGCGGGCCGTAGGTCTTCACATGATGCTCGAATTCACGGGTGCCCTGTATGTACATGCTGCGCGAATACCATTCGTTCGCGAACGCGGGGACGGAGAAAATGCCCCAGTGGATGAAAACGCCGAACTTGCAGTCGCGGTACGCATCGGGAACCCGGTACTGCGCGAGCGATTCCCAATTGTCCTTGTATCTGCCGGAGGCGATGCATTCGTCGATCTTTTTCAGATAGTCTTTTTTAATGCTGTTCATAGCGGTCCTTTCCCGGGGATCACCCGTCGGAGAATGTTCATTTCAGATATCATTCTAGAACAACGCGCCGCGTGTCCGCAACATGCATTTTTTGTTCAAAAAACGTTTACAATTCGATATATCCTGTCCGCTTTACTATTGGGGATAAAAGTGATAAAATAATTTGGATAATGGCAGTTTGTAAGCTGCCGTCATCTATTACGTTTCAAACTGAAAGGAATATCAAATGAGCAACGAAAATGTCGCAAATGCTGCAGTTGAAGAGGTTTCCGGAGGCTTTTCCGGCGGCTACATCACCGGCGGAGGAGAGCGCAAGACTCTCTGGCAGAAAATATTCGGAACGCGCAGTGAACGCGAGATCAAGAGAATAGATGGGATCAAGGAGAAGGTCCTTTCGCTCGAGCAGGAGATGAGGAACAAGTCCGACGACGAGCTGAAGGCCATGACCGTGAAGTTCAAGGACAGGCTAGCTAAGGGCGAGACGCTCGACGACATCCTGCCCGAGGCGTACGCGACGGTCAGGGAAGCCGGCGACAGAACGCTGGGCCTTCGCGCTTTCCCCTGTCAGATCCTCGGCGCGATCGTACTCCATCAGGGACGTATCGCCGAGATGTTCACAGGTGAAGGAAAAACCCTTACATCTTCGATGGTTATCTATCTGAACGCGCTTGAGGGTAAGGGCGTTCACGTTGTAACGGTCAACGATTACCTGGCAAAGCGTGATGCCGAGAACATGGGCAATATCTATGAGTTCCTCGGCGTTTCCTGCGGCTACATCCTTAACAGCATGGACAACGACGAGCGCCGTGAGGCCTATGCGAAGGACATCACCTACGGAACCAATAACGAATTCGGTTTCGATTACCTGCGCGACAACATGGTCATCTATAAGGAGCGCATGGTTCAGCGCGGACTGCATTTCGCGGTTATCGACGAGGTCGACTCCGTATTGATAGACGAAGCGAGAACGCCTCTTATCATTTCCGGTCAGTCCGGCAAGTCGAACAAGCTCTACGAGATGTGCGATATCCTGGCGAACCAGCTGGTAAAGGGTACCGAGACCGAGCTTTCGAAGATGGATACGATCATGGCCGCGAAGTTCGGTGAGGACATCGGACAGGAGACCGGCGATTTCGTTGTAAATGAAAAAGAAAAGACCGTAAACCTTACCCAGCAGGGCGTTGCGAAGGTCGAGCAGTTCTTCCACATCGAGAACTTCGCCGATGTCGAGAACCTCGAGATCCAGCATCACATCATCCTTGCGCTGCGCGCGCATTACCTGATGTTCAGGGACAAGGATTACGTTGTTAAGGATAATGAAGTCCTGATCGTCGATGACTTTACCGGACGTATCCTGCCCGGCAGACGTTATTCCGACGGACTCCATCAGGCGATCGAGGCGAAGGAGCACGTTAAGGTCAACCGCGAGTCGAAAACTCTCGTTACGATCACGCTCCAGAACTACTTCAACAAATACGAGAAGAAGTGCGGTATGACAGGTACCGCTATCACAGAGGATAAGGAATTCCGTGAGATCTACGGAATGGACGTTGTCACGATCCCGCCCAACAAGCCCGTTATCCGTAAGGACTATGAGGACGCCGTTTACACGACTCACCGCGAGAAGATCAACGCGATCGTCGAGGCCATCAAAGAGGCTTACCACAGAGGACAGCCCGTGCTGGTCGGCACGATCACGATCGACGCATCCGAGGAACTGCATGAGAAGCTGGTCAAGGCCCGCATCCCTCATAACGTGCTGAACGCGAAGTTCCATGAGATGGAAGCGGAGATCGTTGCGCAGGCAGGCCAGAAGGGCGCGGTTACCATCGCGACCAACATGGCGGGCCGTGGTACCGATATCAAGCTCGGCGAGGGCGTTGTCGAACTCGGCGGCTTAAGGATCATCGGTACAGAGCGTCACGAGGCGAGACGTATCGACAATCAGCTGCGCGGACGTTCCGGTCGTCAGGGCGATCCCGGTGAATCGAGATTCTTCATTTCCCTCGAGGACGATCTGATGAGACTCTTCGGTTCGGAAAAGATGATGGCGGTATTCAAGAACCTCGGCATTCAGGAAGGCCAGGAGATCCACCACAGGATGCTTTCGAGCGCGATCGAGCGTGCCCAGAAGAAGATAGAGAACAACAACTTCGGTATCCGTAAGAATCTGACCGAGTACGATGAAGTTAATAACGAGCAGCGTGAGATCATTTACGCAGAGCGTGCCCGCGTTCTGAACGGCGAGAGCATGCGCGACTCGATCATAAAGATGGTACAGGAGGTTGTTGAGAGAAGCGTCAATTCCTGCATTTCCGACGACCAGAATCCTGAAGAGTGGGATATCAGGGAACTGAACGAAGTGCTGCTTCCGATCGTTCCCCTGCAGCCGATCGAGCTTACTCCCGAAGAACTCGAGAGAGGCAAGAAGAACAAGCTTGTACAGAGACTTAAGGAAGAGGCGGTTCATCTTTACGAGTCCAAGGAAGCCGAATTCCCGATCAAGGACGAGTTCCGTGAGGTTGAGCGTATCGTCCTCTTAAAGGCCATCGATACAAAGTGGATGAACCACATCGACGATATGGACCAGCTGCGCCAGAGCATCGGACTTCAGGCTTTCGCACAGCGTAACCCCGTTGACGAGTATAAGCTCCAGGGCTACGACATGTTCCAGGAGATGACCGAAGGCATCGAGGAAGATACCGTCCGCATGCTGCTCCGTGTTCAGGTTGAGCGCAAGATCGAGCGTGAGCAGGTAGCGAAGGAGACCGGTACGAACAAGGACGACACAGCGGTCAACGCACCGAAGCGCCGTGCGAATTCAAAGGTTTATCCGAACGATCCCTGCCCTTGCGGATCGGGCAAGAAGTTTAAGTACTGCTGCATGGGCAACGGCAAGTTCGACTAATAGTTTTAGGAAGGAAAATCAATAATGGTAGCACTGGATCAGATAAAATATGAGCTTAATCAATATACTGACCCGCTGAAGGAACTCGGGGCCTCGCTGAGCCTTGACAATAAAAAGCTCCGCGTCGAGGAGATCGAGGGCATCATGGAGGAAGAAGGCTTCTGGAACGATGCCGACAAGGCCCAGAATTACATGAAGGAGCTCAAGAACCTCAAGGACACGATCGAGGAGTACAGGGAGCTCGAGTCGAAGAACGCCGACCTCTACGCGCTGATCGAGATGGTGGAGGAAGAGAACGACGAGGGCATGGTCCCCGAGGTCGAAGAGGAGTTCGAGAGCTTTAAGGAGAATTTTGAAAAGATGCGTCTGGAGACGCTCCTGGACGGTGAATTCGACAGCTGCAACGCTATCCTTACTCTGCATGCGGGAGCCGGCGGAACAGAGGCGTGCGACTGGGCGAGCATGATGTACCGTATGTACAGCATGTGGGCGCAGGCAAAGGGTTTTTCGATCGACGTACTCGATATGCTCGAGGGCGATGAAGCCGGATATAAGTCGGTCACCATGCAGATCAACGGAACGAACGCTTACGGATACTTAAAGTCAGAGCACGGCGTGCACAGACTTGTCCGCATTTCCCCGTTCAACGCGCAGGGCAAGAGACAGACATCCTTTGTATCGTGCGACGTAATGCCCGATATCGAGCAGGATCTCGACATCGACATCCCGGACGACGATATCCGTATCGATATCTTCCGTTCATCGGGCGCCGGCGGACAGAAGGTAAACAAGACCTCATCGGCGATCCGCATCACGCACTTCCCGACAGGTATCGTTGTTT
>CAMZAI010000082.1 GCA_947304065.1 uncultured Clostridia bacterium
TTCTTGGACAGATAGGTGGTGTTTTTACTTTGGATTTAGCTACATTGATAGGTCTTGCGGCGGCTTTTGCGCTGATGATCTTCGGTATCCTGCAGGGCGGTGTTGCCGCTCTCGGCGGATTCGTCGATGTCGCTTCGATTCTGATCACGTTCGGCGGCGCTTTCATGGCTACCATGGCTACACAGGGGAGTATCCCCGAATTCATCGGTAATCTGAAGACCATTACACTTACCTTCAAAAAGGTAGATGTAAATGAAGAAGACACAATAAAGAGCATTATCAACCTTTCGAACGTAGCACGTAAGGAAGGTCTTTTGGCACTTGAAGAGGCAGCAAACGGGATCGACGACGCATTCCTGAAGAAGGGTCTTATGCTTATCGTCGACGGTACCGATCCCGAGCTGGTGCGTTCCATCATGGAGACGGAGCTCTCGTGCGTATCGTCCCGTCATAAGGGCAGTATAGGTTTCTGGGAAGCGCTCGGCGCGGCAGGCCCTGCCTGGGGTATGATCGGTACCCTGATCGGTCTTATCAACATGCTGCGTGACCTTTCGGATATTAACGCCGTAGGTCCTAACATGGCCGTAGCGTTGGTTACGACATTCTACGGTTCGGTTCTTGCAAACTGGATATGTACGCCGGTTTCTTCGAAGCTTAAGGCAAACGACGCGGCCGAGATCTCGCTGAAGGAGATCATAGTCGAAGGTCTTCTTTCAATCCAGGCCGGTGAGAACCCCAGAGTTATCGAAGAGAAACTTAAGTCATTCCTTTCGCCCGAAAAGGCGAGCGCGATGAGTGCAAATCAAGGCGGTGAAGCTTAATGGCCAGAAAAAAACAGGAGGAATCCGGCGGCGGTGGCGCACCTGCGTGGATGGCGACATTCTCTGACCTGATGAATCTTCTTCTTTGCTTCTTCGTTCTTCTGTTCGCGATGTCGAGCGTAGACGCAAACAAATGGGAGCAGGTTGTCGCTTCGATGACCAGCGCTTTCAGCATTTTCAGTTCGGGCAGCACATCGATCGGACACGGAACTTTGGTCGGTATCGGTACTTCCCAGCTTTCCAATCTCGACGAATACTATACTTCGATGGGACAGACCTCCCAGGATAACGGCGACGACCAGCGTGACACCTCGAATGCCGGCAAGAACGACCAGAACGATCAGGGCGGCGCGAACCAGGATCCCGAATCCGGAGGAAAGAATCAGGATCCCGACTCGGGAGGAAAGCAACAGGACACCGAGGTCGGCGGCAAGACACTTCAGGAACAGCTTGCGGCTCTCGGAAAAGAAGAGACCGAGGAGATGCTCGACAGTGTTTCGGAGCTTACCGAACGCTATAATATCGGCGATCTTCTCGAGGTTTCGATGGACGGAAACGGAACCTACGTGCAGATCACGCTTTCGGGTTCGATGCTTTTCGAATCGGGAAGCGCAGAGCTTCAGGATACATGTCTTCCCCTTCTGTCGAAGGTCGGAGACATACTTAAGGTTTATCCGGACCACAGCATTGAAGTTGTGGGACATACGGACAACGTACCGATGAAATCATCGGTATACGCGGACAACGATATACTTTCATCGGCCCGCGCTATCAGTGCGGCGCATTATCTTGTGCAGCAAAAGGGCATTGATGTAAAGAGACTCAGCTGGACCGGACGCGGCGAGAACGACCCCGTTGCGTCGAATGCGACGGCTGAAGGACGCGCGCGCAACCGAAGGATCGAGATAAGGATCTACAATTCATATAATTCCGATTGAAAGGAGTTTTTGTAATGAAAAAGAACATGCTGGCAGTGCTCATACTGCTTGTGCTGGTTGTCAATCTGACACTTACGGCATATATGATCTTTACGGTACTTCCGAACGCCAAGAGGACCGACGAGCTGATAACGAAGATCATGCAGATCATCGATCTGGAGCTCGAGTCACCGCTTCCGACCGATATCAATATCGAGTACAGCATCAAGGATATTGAGAAGAAACAGCTGGACGAGATGACCACGAACCTTCAGGTAGGTGCGGACGGCAAGACACATTACGCAGTTATCACCGCGAGCCTTACCGTTAATACCAAGGATGCGGACTACGCCGAACTCGGTCCCATGATCGATGTCATGACGAGCGATATCAAGTCGTTCTTCATTTCCGAGACATCCAAGTACACATACGAGGAACTGATCCTCAGCGAGAACAAGCAGCAGGTTAAGGAGAAGATCCTGGCCGACGTTCAGGGCCTCTTTAATTCCAGGATGATCGTTGACATAACAGTTGACTATCTGTTCCAGTAAGGTAAAATTTATATAAGGGATAGCGAAGCAATCCCTTATCTGACTCGCAAATTGCGCAGCAATTCGCGAGTTGTCATTATTAGATCCAATCAGTTAACCGCGAGGAGGAGCAGCTATGGGTGATGTATTATCCCAAAGCGAAATAGATAACCTTCTGGCCGCGTTAAGCAGCGGTGAGCTGGATGCGGATGAGATGAAAGAAACGGCGAACGACAAGGTCGTCAAGAATTATGACTTCAACAGACCTTCGAAGTTCTCCAAGGAACACTTAAGGACACTCGAGATCATTTTCGAGCATTACAGCCGTCTTTTGTCGACATCCCTTCCGGTATATCTGCGAAAGAACGTCCAGGTCGAGGTGATCAATTCCGAGGCACAGATCTATTCGGAGTTTACGAACGCACTCTCGAATCCTGTCCTTCTCGGGATCATTGATTTTGCACCTCTCGAGGGCAATATCATCATAGAGATCGCCGACAATATCGGTTATGCGATCATCGACAGAATGCTCGGCGGCAACGGCAATCCGCTCGAGAAATCCAGAGATTTCTCGGAGATCGAGCTCGTGATCATCGAGAGAATATTCACGGTAGTCACGAACCTGATCGTAGAGCCCTGGTACAACGTAGTACATCTGGAGCCCAGACTCCAGCGAATAGAAACAAACTCGCAGTTCGCACAGATCATTTCGCCCAGTGAGATGGCGTCGATCGTTACGATGAACATGAAGATCGGCAACATCGAGGGCATGATAAATATATGTCTTCCTTACGAGGTTCTCGAACCCGTAATAGACAAGCTTAACACAAAGTACTGGTACTCGACGGTCAAGGCCACCGATTCCTTTGCTTACAAGGATCAGCTGGAGGTCGCGATCGCGAAGGCCAGGATCCCGATCCGGGCAGAGCTCGGAAGGAGCACGATATCGCTGAACGATTTCATCAATATCCAGAGAGGCGATATCATCAAGCTCAATACAAAGACCAGCGACGAGCTTGCGGTCTATGTCGGGAACATCATGAAGTTCAAAGCACTGCCGGGCTCCTCATCGGACGCCTACGCAGTAAAGATATCACAGATTATCAGGGAGGAGGAGTAAATCATGGATGGCATGCTTTCACAGGAAGAGATAAATGCCCTGCTCAATGGCATGGGATCCGACAGCTCCGCCGACGGTGCACCCGCAGGTGACGCCGGTTCAGCCGGCTCTGATGCTGCCGGGGGCTACAGCGATTCCCTGACCGATGCGGAAAAGGACGCGGTTGGTGAAATCTCCAACATCAGCATGGGTACCGCTGCCACGACTCTTTCGACGCTTCTCAATCAAAAAGTAGACATCACGACTCCTAAGGTTTCATACGCGCGCTGGGATGAGTTCCTTTCCGCTTACGAGAGGCCTTGCGTATTTATCCAGATCTACTACACATGCGGTCTTGACGGCAACAACATCCTGATCATGAAGGAATCCGATGTTAAGATCATCACGGACCTCATGATGGGCGGCTCCGGCGTGGAGATGGAAGGAGATCTGAACGAACTCCATCTGAGCGCGATATGCGAGGCCATGAACCAGATGATGGGTTCATCGTCGACCTCGATGTCCGCGATGCTCGACAAGAAGATCGATATCAGCCCGCCCACGGCGTCGCTGGTTGATCTGTCGTCTTCGATGGACGCATCGCAGATCGCAGAATTCCTTACAAAGGATTTCGTTAAAGTAAGCTTCCGAATGAAGATCGGAGAGCTGATCGATTCCGAGATCATGCAGCTCTATTCATTCGATTTCGCGAGAGACTTATACAAGAAGTTCATGGCGAACAGCGGCGTATCAGAGTCAGAACCGGCTCCGGCTCCCGCACCGGCTCCGGCGCCCGCTCCCGAACCCGCGCCCGCAGCGGCGGCTCCGATGCCTCAGATGGCACCCCAGATGGCTCCTCAGATGCAGCCTCAGGCTATGCCTTATCAGATGGCTCCGGTACAGGACGTAAATATTTCGCCCGTTGCCTTCCAGCCGTTCACGCAGGTCAATTCACCTCTGCTCCAGACCGAGAACATCGATCTGCTGCTTGATGTACCGCTTGAGGTTACCGCAGAGCTCGGACGTACCTCGAAGTCGATCAAGGAGATCCTTGATTTCGCACCCGGAACCATCATCGAGCTTAACCGTCTGGCAGGAGAACCGATAGACGTTCTCGTCAACGGTAAGTTTGTTGCGAAGGGCGAGGTAGTAGTTATCGAGGAAGCTTTCGGTATCCGTGTGACCGAGGTTGTTAAGTAAGTAGGAGTGTCTTTATGGTATTTTTGATTTTTGGCACCACCTCGGGAGTCGAAAGCGTTCTTAAGCTGATCGGACTGATCATACTTTGTGTGATCATCATTGCGGCCAGCTATTACACGACCAGGTTTGTCGGCAAGAGACAGGCCGGGATGACCGGAGATTCGAACTTTAAGTCGCTCGACATCTTCAGGATCAATCAGAACAAGTACCTGCAGCTGATCGCGGTCGGAAAACGGTATTTTGTCATCGCTGTTTCGAAGGATAACGTGCAGCTGATAGCGGAACTTCAGGAAGAAGATATCACCTACTGGCGGTCCGAAAAGAAGATGAGTTTCAAGGATATCATGACCAAAGTGGTGCCCGGCAGAAAGGATGATCCCGAGCAGGAAGAAAAGCAGGAAGAAGAGCGCGAAGACGACAGCTCGTCAAATAATTAAAATAGCAATATTTTGTGGGAACAGGCTTGCCTGCTCCCACAAGTTGTATTATAATCAAAAAGGATAACGAGATATTGGGGTTATCCGCGAATAACTGAACCCGAAAAGGCTGATACACATGAAAGCTTTGTTCACGAAAAAGAAAATTTTAAAGGCTGTGGTTTTTGGTTTTCTTGTTTCGTTGATGTGTGTGTTAACCTTTATTAATCATGCTCCCGTTTCGGTAAACGCTACAGATACCGTCACGGGAGATTCTGCATCTGAGGGTATTCCCTCGAATGACGCAACAGACAGCGATCCCGGTTATCTTGAGGGAGATCTCGGAGGCCTGACCTTCAGATTCGACTCGGACGGCACAGGGTCGCTTTCGGCTACACTTCAGATACTGCTCATCCTTACGGTGATCACGCTGGCTCCGTCGATCCTGATCATGCTCACGTCTTTTACGAGGATCATCATAGTGATGCATTTCCTCCGAACGGCTCTGGGTACGCAGACGACGCCTCCGAACCAGGTGCTCATCGGACTTTCGCTTTTCCTGACCGTATTCATCATGGCTCCCGTATTCAACCGCATCAACACCGAAGCGGTACGTCCTCTCTCAAACGGGGATATCGGAGTGGAAGAGGCCTTTGAGAAGGGCCTTGAGCCCATCAGGGAGTTCATGTTCGAGCAGATGGACGGAAGCGAGAAGGATCTGAGACTGTTCCTCGATATCGCGGGTATCGAGAGCGTTGAGACCAGGGACGAGGTGCCCACGAGAGTCCTGATCCCCGCATTTATCCTGAGTGAGCTTCGAATTGCCTTTATCATAGGCTTTTTGATATACATACCGTTCCTGATCATCGACATGGTAGTGTCCTCGACCCTTATGTCCATGGGTATGATGATGCTGCCGCCGACTACGATCTCGATGCCGTTCAAGATCCTGCTGTTCGTGCTCGCGGACGGATGGGACCTCATAATCGGCCAACTTGTGCGGACGTTCTACTGACGAAAGGATGATGGATTATGGATGAAAATACGCTGGTTACACTGCTTGTAGAGACGCTCTATCTTATCATCAAGGTATCTGCGCCGATGCTGCTCGTGTCGCTTGTTGTCGGACTTCTGGTCAGCATTATCCAGACGGTCACTTCGATTCAGGAGCAGACGCTGACATTTGTTCCGAAGTTCCTTTCAATCTTCCTGGTGCTGATGTTTGCCGGGAACTGGATCATGAAGAATATTACGGAGTATTTTACTTACCTTTGCGAGAATTTCTCAATCTACATCAGGTAAGGAGGCGTTCAGGTGTCGATCACTCTTCAGCAGCTGGAATTCTTCCTGATGATCGTGGTAAGGATGGCCGGCTTTATATACACCGCCCCGTTCTTCGGGCTTCGAAACGTCCCGCTGAGAGTAAAGACAGGACTTACGATCGCGCTGGCGGTGGTCATGTTCTACGTACTGCCGTACGAGCCGCTCGAGTATGCGGGAGTCATCGGTTTTGCGCTGCTCATCGTTGAAGAAACGTTATGCGGCCTGATACTCGGTTTCGTTGCGAATATCTGTTATCAGATACTTGCTTTTTCGGGCCAGATCCTTGATATGGAGATAGGTTTCTCCATGGTAAACGAGATGGACCCGGTCACCAGCGCGCAGGTTACCGTCAGCGGAAATATGTATTCCTACGCGGTAATGCTCATGATGATGATCACGTACATGCATCATTATCTGCTCGATGCGCTGATAGACACATACACACTAGTGCCGATCGGAAAGGCCGCGATCAATCCGATGATCTATTCGGTGGTCGTAGAGCTGATCGGACAGTATTTTGTACTGGGCTTCAGGATAGTCCTTCCGGTATTCGCGGCGATGCTGATCGTGAATTCCGTGCTCGCGATACTTGCCCGTGTCGCGCCGCAGCTCAGTATGTTCGTTATCGGTATCCAGCTGAAGGTTTTTGTCGGGCTTGCGGTCATGGTCGTCATGATCAAGATGATACCCGGTATCGCTTCGCTGATATTTGACAAGATGTTGGAGGTTATGCGTGAGGCTGTCGCTTACTTTTGATCCGTGTGAAGACAGATACCCGGGCCTTAAGGCACGGGATATTGTCATGGATCCGGGTAAGAGACTGAAAATGAACCTGCAGTTCTTCGCAGAAGAGGGCGAGGGCGGCGAGAAGACCGAAGAAGCCACCCCGAAAAAGCTCGACGACGCCCGCAAGGAAGGCCAGGTGGCGAGAAGCCATGAGCTGGTCACCGCATTTTCGCTGATCGCGCTGTTCGGTTCGCTGAAGATCTTCATGAACTATCTCGTGACGCATTTTGTCGACTGTTTTTCACTGATATACAATTCGATAGAGGTTTATTCCGAAGGCGTCTTCGAGAGGAATTTCGGAGCGATGTACCTGAACGAGTCGCTCAAAAGGGTCCTGATCATAGCGTTTCCCATGCTCGCAGCGGCCTTTGTGATCGGTTTTGCGGTGAATGTGTTCCAGGTACAGTGGAAGCCCACCACAAAGCCGTTGGAGCCCAAATTCAGCAAGCTCGACCCGATCAAGGGCTTCAAGCGAATGTTTTCACTGGACAAGCTTGTGGAGCTGCTGAAGGCCCTTATAAAGATCGCTGTCGTCGGATATCTCGCGTATTCGACGTTCAAGGATCAGGTCGGCATAGTAAGCCTTGTGTACGGACTGGATATCTTCCCGGCCGTAATGCTTATCGGCAATATCGTTATCAACTTCGGCCTTAAGGTAAGCGTTGTATTCCTTGTGGTCGGCGTGGCGGACTACATCTACCAGAAGTTCAAGTTCGCCAAGGACATGAGGATGACGAAGCAGGAGATCAAGGACGAGTACAAACAGACAGAAGGCGACCCGAAGATCAAGGGACAGATCAGGCAGAAGATGAGAGAGGCCTCGCAGCGAAGGATGATGCAGAAGCTGCCCGAGGCGGACGTGGTAATCACGAACCCCACGCATCTGGCCTGCGCCATCAAATATGACCGCGAAACGGCCGAGGCTCCGGTGCTGATCGCGAAGGGCGCCGATTATCTGGCGCAGAAGATAAAGGAAAAAGCGAGGGAAAACTTCATTCCCATCGTTGAGAATAAACCGCTCGCGCGTATGCTCTATCATAACGTCGAGCTGGATGAGGAAATACCCCAGGAGCTCTACCAGATGACGGCGGAGGTACTGGCTTACGTTTACTCGATCAACGGCAAGGCAGGATAAGCCCCGTTTGATAAAAGGCTGCAAAGAGGACACGGTGTTTTATGAAGCTGAACTTTAAGACATTGTCGAATTACATGATCGGCATATATACGCTGGCGATCATCATATTCTTCATTATACCGATACCGTCGTGGCTGCTGGACATTTTGGTCGCGTTCAATATGTCCGTGGCAATGATAGTATTGTTTAATGCGCTGTTCTCCGCCGAAGTCCTCAACATGTCGACATTCCCGACAATATTGCTGTTTACCACGCTGTTCCGTATTTCACTGAACGTTTCGTCGACGAGACTGATCCTCCTGAACGGCGACCCCGGAAAGGTTATCCGCCAGTTCGGTACCTTCGTAGGAGGAAACAACTTAATAGTCGGCGCGATCATATTCATTGTCATAATCCTCGTGCAGTTCCTTGTCATCAACAAGGGCTCGGAGCGTGTGTCCGAGGTTACCGCGAGATTCACGCTGGACGCGATGCCAGGTAAGCAGATGGCGATCGACGCCGATCTGAACACCGGCGCGATCACGGACCAGGAAGCAAAGACACGAAGAGAGAAGATACAGGAAGAATCGACGTTCTTCGGCTCCATGGACGGTGCCACGAAGTACGTAAAAGGAGACGCGACGGCCGGTCTGATCATCACGATGATCAACTTTGTCGGCGGTCTCATCATGGGCGTTACGGTCAACGGACTCGATGCCTCGACCGCGCTCGCCCAGTACGGCCTGCTCACCATCGGTGACGGACTTGTAAGCGCGATGCCTTCGCTCATGATCTCCATGGCGACGGGCGTACTCGTAACCAAGGTTTCAAAGGAAGCGGATGTCGGCGACCTGCTCGTTTCGCAGCTGTTCTCGATACCGAGGGTTCTCTACCTCGTAGGTATCGCGATGATCGTCCTCGGCTTTACTCCGCTGCCCTGGTATATCTTCATGCCGTTCGGCGCGATGTTCATAGCTTCCGCAAGGTCTATCGAGAAGCGTGTTAAGACTAAGTCCGTCGAGAAGGAGGTTTCCGCGGAGGAGACCGAGGCGACCGAGATCAGGCGCCCCGAGAATGTTGTTTCGCTGCTCCAGGTTGACCAGATCGAGCTCGAGTTCGGTTACGGCATCATCCCGCTCGCCGATGCGAATCAGGGCGGCGACCTGCTGGACCGTGTAGTTCTGATCAGAAGACAGATAGCGCTCGAACTGGGCTGCGTTGTTCCCACGATCCGTCTGCGCGACAACATCCAGCTGAACCCGAACCAGTACATTATCAAGATCAAGGGCGTGCCCGTTTCCGAGGGCGAGATCCTGTTCGATCATTATATGGCCATGAACCCGGGCTATGTTGAGGAAGAGATCACGGGTATCCAGACCTTTGAGCCGAGCTTCCATCTGCCCGCGATCTGGATCACCGAGAGCCAGAGGGAGAGAGCCGAGTCTTACGGCTACACCGTCGTGGATCCTCCGTCGATCATCGCGACGCACCTCACGGAGGTTATCAGAAGGCATCTGGACGAGCTGCTCACGCGTCAGGACGTTCAGAACCTTATCAACAATATACAGGAGCAGAACCAGACGCTGGTCAACGAGCTTGTTCCGAAGCTCTTAAGCGTCGGCGAGATCCAGAAGGTACTGCAGAATCTGCTCCGCGAAGGCGTATCGATCAGGGACCTTGTTACGATATTCGAAACATTGGCGGATTATGCGCCTACCACGCATGATACCGACGTTCTTACGGAGTATGTGCGCCAGGCGTTGAAGAGGGCGATCTCCACGAAGTACTTCCCGAAGAACGAGAAGAACAGCGTGGTAACGCTCGATCCGAAGGTCGAGCAGGAGATCATGGCGAGCGTTAAGACCACGGAGCAGGGCTCCTATATCAGCTATGATCCCGACAAGGCCCAGAAGCTCATGGATTCTGTGAAGACCGAGGTCGAGAAGCTCGAGAGCATGGGCCGCAACCCGATCGTCATCACTTCTCCGATCGTGAGAATGTATTTCAAGAAGATGACGAGGGATTATTTCCCGGATCTAATAGTTATTTCATACAACGAGATCGATTCCGATGTGGAATTGCAATCAGTGGGGATGGTGACAGTTAAGTGATAATCAAGACTTTTAAAGGTGAGACGGAGACCGAAGTGCTCTTAAAGGTTCGCGAAGAGCTCGGGCCCAATGCCGTGGTCAGCAGCGTTAAGGCTATCAAGGCAAAGGGTCTCGGAAGGCTGTTCAAAAAGACCACATACGAAGCCACTGCGTCCCTGGACGAGAATCCGCCCGAGGTTAATCTGCCGCGCAGAGAGAGCATGAAGAACATCTTCAAAAACAATCCCAATATCATCTTTGAAGAAGACGAGAAGCCCGCTCAGGACAACAATCCGCTTGCGGACAGGGAAGCGCTCGAGCTTCGGATCAATAACCTTGCCACCATGATCGAGAAGAGGATCGGCGAGGGCGGCGCGGTAAAGAACGCTGCGGAACCCGCGCAGGAAGGCGCTCCGGTGACCGATACCGCAGACGACAAGAACGTTTCGTGCATCAGGCTTATCTACAATCAGCTCCTCGAGAACGAGGTTGACGAAAAATACATTAACATGATCGTGAGCGAGATCGAGCCCACGCTGAAAAAGGATGCGCCGGTCGAGAACATTCTCTCGGCGATCTACCAGAAGATAGTCCTTAAGCTCGGTAAGACCGAGGTCCTCGACATCAACCGCGGTAAGGTGAAGTATGTATTTTTCGTGGGCCCCACGGGCGTCGGAAAAACCACCACGATCGCGAAGCTCGCTTCGAAGCTCAAGCTCGACAAGAAGCTCAACGTGGCTCTGATCACCGCCGACACCTACAGGATCGCGGCGGTCAAGCAGCTTGAAGTTTACGCGAATATCCTCAACATCCCGCTTAAGGTCATTAACAATGAAGCAGAGATGGAAGAGGCAAAGGAAGATCTTGCCGCGTTCGATATCGTTCTGATCGACACGGCAGGAAGATCGCATAAGGACCGCAGGCAGTGCGACGACATCGAACGCCTGATAAATACGATCCCCGCGGAAGACCGTGAGGTTTTCCTTGTGCTGAGCGTTACGACGAAATACCGCGATCTCGAAGCCATTACCGAGGCTTATTCCGAGATCTCGGATTACAGGCTTATCTTTACAAAACTCGACGAGACCATGTATCTCGGCAATATTTTCAATATCAAGCTTTTAACGGGAGCACCGCTTTCGTATGCGACATTCGGTCAGGGAGTTCCGAATGATATCAGCAGGATAGACGCTCAGACTATCGCTAAGCAGCTTTTGGGAGGTGGCGATTAATGGATCAGGCGGATCAGTTACGCAAATTGGTAAATAAGCAGAAAAAAGTCCG
>CAMZAI010000083.1 GCA_947304065.1 uncultured Clostridia bacterium
ATGAGAGCAAGGCTCTCGGCAAAGGTTTATGATTCGCTCAGAAAGATCATAGACGAGAACGGACAGTTGGATGAAAGCGTTGCGGAAGCGGTCGCAAAAGAGATGCGCGACTGGGCGGTAGAGAACGGAGCTACGCATTTCACACACTGGTTCCAGCCTCTTACCGGTGTTACCGCAGAGAAGCATGACAGCTTTATCACTCCTTCTCCCGACGGCGGCGTGATCATGGAATTCTCGGGCAAGGAGCTCATCAAGGGCGAGCCCGATGCATCCTCGTTCCCTTCGGGCGGACTCAGAGCCACCTTCGAGGCCAGAGGATATACAGCATGGGATCCCACATCCTATGCGTTCATCAAGGATCATACACTTTGCATTCCCACAGCGTTCTGTTCTTACAGCGGCGAGGCGCTTGACAAAAAGACCCCCCTGCTCCGCTCAATGCAGGCGCTCGACCTTCAGGCAAAGCGTATCTTAAAGCTTTTCGGCAAGGATGTTAAATACGTAAGGACCAGCGTAGGTCCCGAGCAGGAATATTTCCTGATCGATGCGGAAATGTACCAGAAGCGTCCCGACCTCGTATATACCGGACGCACACTCTTCGGAGCTATGCCTCCCAAAGGCCAGGAGCTCGACGATCATTACTTCGGCGTTATCAAGCCCAGAGTAAACGCGTTCATGGAGGACCTGAACAATGAGCTCTGGAAGCTCGGTATCCTTGCCAAGACCGAACATAACGAAGTAGCTCCCGCACAGCACGAGCTGGCTCCGATCTATTCGACCACAAACGTTGCCACCGACAACAACCAGCTGACCATGGAGATAATGCAGAAGGTTGCCAGAAAGCACGGTCTTGTGTGCCTGCTCCATGAGAAGCCTTTCGCGGGCGTTAACGGTTCAGGTAAGCACAACAACTGGTCGATGGCTACCGATAAGGGTTCAAACCTTCTTTCACCCGGCGATACGCCGCATGAGAACGCACAGTTCCTGCTGTTCCTCTGCGCAGTCATTCAGGCTGTGGACGATTATCAGGATCTGCTCCGTCTCGCCGTTGCCACCGCAGGCAATGATCACAGACTCGGCGCAAACGAGGCTCCGCCCGCTATCATTTCCGTATTCCTCGGCGATGAGCTTTCGGCGATCCTTGAGGCGATCAAGACCGACACTCCTTATCAGGGCAAGGAAAAGGAAGTTATCAAGCTCGGTGTTGACAGCCTTCCGAAGTTCTCAAGAGATACCACCGACAGAAACCGTACATCGCCTTTCGCATTTACGGGCAACAAATTCGAGTTCAGATCGCTCGGTTCGTCCAACAGCATCGCGTGCTGCAACATCATGCTGAACGCGGCTGTTGCGGAAAGCCTTAAGCAGTACGCCGACAGGCTCGAGGGCGCGGACAACCTTGAGAGCGCGCTGCATGACCTGATCAAGGAAGTTATCACAAAGCATCAGAGAATTCTCTTCAACGGCAACGGATACGGAGACGAGTGGGTTAAGGAAGCTACCGAGGTTAGAGGCCTTTCGAACCTCAAGACCACTCCCGACGCTATGCCTCATCTGCTTGACGAGAAGAACAAGAAGATGCTCATGGCGCACAAGGTATTTACCGAGACAGAGCTTGCTTCGAGATGCGAGATCATGCTCGAGAACTACTGCAAGACCGTAACGATCGAAGCTCATACGATGGTAGACATGGTAAGGAAGGATTACCTTCCCGCTATCGAGGATTATCTGTACAAGCTCGCAAAGACCACTTCGCTGATGAAGTCGGTAAGCGGCAATGTTAAGTGCAATTACGAGATCTCCACTATGGAGAGACTTTCGGAGCTCACAGACTACATCCTTGAGCGCGTTAAGGACCTCGAGAAGTCGCTCGCGGATCTGAAGGGCATCGATTCCGTTCTTAAGTCTTCAGAGTTCATCAGGGACGATATGATCCCGAAGATGGAGCACTTAAGAAAGCATGTCGACGAAGCCGAGATGCTCGCCAGCGAGGAGTGCTGGCCGGTTCCGAGCTACGGCAAGCTGCTGTTCAGTGTTTATTAATTTTTGAAAAAGAACTGAGTCACCACAAGGGCGTGGTTTTCACTCCCTTGTGGTGGCTCGTTTTTTTTATAGATAAAGGCAAGCAGAATTCGCCGTAGGCGAAACTGCGAATGCCTGAAGCGAAGCGAAAGGGAGGATAAAGATTATGATTGATGAGATTATGAGTTTGGTGAATGAACAGATCTTTGCGGTGTGGTTTTTGATCGGCGCCGCGCTGGTCTTCTGGATGCAGGCAGGTTTTGCGATGTGCGAGACGGGCTTTACGAGAGCGAAGAACGCCGGCAACATCATCATGAAGAACCTGATGGATTTCTGTATCGGTACCGTAATGTGGTTTATCTGCGGCGCGTCCCTGATGCTGGGGCCCAACATTTTAAAGGGCTTTGCGGGCGGCTTCAGTTTTGATGTTTTCTCGGGATATGCCGATTTTGACTATTCCGCGTTTGTTTTCAACCTTGTATTCTGCGCGACTACCGCTACGATCGTTTCCGGATCGATGGCAGAGCGCACCAAGTTCTCGAGCTACTGTATCTATTCGGCTATCATTTCCGCTATCATTTACCCCATCGAGGCTCACTGGGTATGGGGCGGCGGCTTCCTGACAGACTGGGGCTTCCACGATTACGCAGGTTCTAACTGCATTCACATGGTAGGCGGTATCTGTGCTTTCATCGGTGCCTGGATGCTCGGACCCAGAATGGGTAAATTCGAGCGCGACAAGAGCGGCAAGGTTACGAAGGTCAATGCATTCCCCGGCCACAACCTCGTTATCGCGGCACTCGGCGTATTCATCCTGTGGCTCGGCTGGTACGGCTTCAACGGCGCTGCGGCTACCGACGTTCCCACAATGGGTTCTGTATTCCTTACCACGACCGTTGCTCCCGCTGTTGCAACCGTAGTATGTATGATCTTTACCTGGGTTAAGTACGGCAAGCCCGATGTTTCGATGTGTCTTAACGCTTCACTTGCGGGCCTTGTTGCGATCACCGCTCCCTGCGACGTTACCGACTGCGCGGGCGCTGCGATCATCGGCGCCGTATCCGGACTTCTCGTAGTATTCGGCGTTTGGTTCAATGATAATGTTTCTCATGTCGACGATCCCGTCGGTGCCGTTGCGGTTCATATGTTCAACGGTATCTGGGGTACTGTTGCGGTAGGTCTCTTCGCTACCGAGACCGCTCCCGGCTTTGCTGTTGCAGGTATCAAAGAAGGTCTTTTCTACGGCGGCGGATTTGAACAGTTAGGCATCCAGTTCGCAGGTATGTTTGTGACCGCGGCCTGGACGGCAGTTACCATTTTCCTTGCATTCCTGCTCATTAAGAAGACTGTAGGCCTTCGTGTATCCGAGGAAGAGGAGATCACGGGTCTTGACGCTACCGAGCACGGTCTTCCTTCGGCATATGCAGGCTTCTCGATCATGGATATTTCGAACACCATGACCATGAGCGTAAATGAGAACACTAACCTCGGAACCGAGAACTATGATCAGGCGTCCGAAGCAAAGAGAAAGGCTGCGGTTCCCGTAATAAAAGAGATCCCTTCGGGCTCTGCGGACTTCGATACGGGTATTTCAAAGGTTGTCATCATCGCGAAGCTTTCGCGTTATGAGGTGCTCAAGCGTGCAATGAACGATCTGGGCGTTACGGGCATGACCGTTACGCAGGTAATGGGCTGCGGCGTTCAGAAGGGCGCAGGCGAGAAGTACCGCGGAGTCGAGATCGATATGACATTGCTCCCGAAGGTTAAGATCGAAGTCGTAGTAAGCGCGATCCCTGTGGACAAAGTTATCGAGGCAGCCAAGAAGGCTCTGTATACCGGCCGTATCGGCGACGGCAAGATCTTTGTATACCCTGTCAGCCGTGTCGTAAAGATCAGGACCGGCGAGGAGAACTACGCCGCATTACAGGACGTAGAATAACGTTAACTGGTAACCTTTAGTTACTTATTCCTCCCCGGGAAAGTGGTATAATCTTTCCCGAGGAGGTTTTTATCATGAAAAAGAATTTAAGACGTTTGGCAGTACTGGTCATGTCGGTGCTGTTATTGGCAGGATTCATAGGAAGAGTCGAGCCCGCAGCTGCGAAGGCCAAGTCGACGAAGCCCGCAAAGCCTGAGGTTGCATTGCAGAGAGATATAGACGGGAAATCTATAACCGTTACCATCGATAAGACCGCGCGTACCGATGGGTACAAGATCCTGATGAAAGAGGACGGAGCATCCGCCTATAAAAAGGTCAAGACCCTGAAAAAGAGCGGCACCGAAGCCAGAACATATACGATCAAAAACCTTGACCCCGCAAAGACCTATCAGATCAAGGTCAGGGCGTACAATACGACCGACGGCAAAAAAGTCTGGGGCAAATACAGCGAAGTTACGACCGTTACTCCCGAGGTCAGCACCGGCGATATCATCACTTTCGGTTCATATGAGCAGGACGCGAGCTATGAAAACGGCTACGAGCCCCTTGAATGGATCGTTCTGAAAAAGGACGGCGATAAGCTGTTCCTTGTGAGCGTATACGCGCTTGAGGCCGACGTTATCGATCAGGATGAGGACGATGAAAGATTCGACGGCAGCTGGAAACATTCCGAAATGCGTGCTTATCTGAACAATTCGTTTATCACAAAGGCCTTCACCGATAAAGAAGCGGCGGCGATCCTGCAAACGGAGCTGGAAGACGTCGGAACCACTGACAGGGTATTCCTTCTTTCATACAACGAGGTTAAGAACGCCGAACTCGGATTTGAGAGAGTTGAGGACCGCAGATGCGCGCCTACTGCGCACGCCGTTTTCTGGGAAGACGATGAAAGCGAAAGCGAAGAATGCGTCTGGATATGGGATGATCCCGAATTCGGCGATGTTTATTACGCGAATGATGTGATTTCCTGCTTCTGGTGGCTCAGAACTCCCTGCACCGACAAATCGGGCAATCCGAACGGTGAGTTTTACATGGTAAGGGACAGCGGAAAGATCACCTCAGTTGAATTCTGGGGAGAAGAACTAGATTCCTTCAGATCGGATTATGATGAAGATTTTTATGTCGACGGATTCGGAGTACGCCCCGCGATGGTCATCTCACTCGATAAGGCAAAGAAGCTCATCAAACTGACAGGCAGGACCATGAAAAGTGACTGGTCTAAAGCACGCACGGTTGAGGCTTGGGAAGACGATGAAGACGATGACTGGTAATGAGATTTTTGTATTGACACTTTAAAGCAACAGAGTTATAATTACTTTTCGAAAAAGGCAAAGGCGCCCTGGAGGATTTCTCCGGGGCGCTTTCTCTGTTGAGTGGAATAAGCCCGAATGGCTTATTCCACGATGACAATAGACCGAAGGTCTATTGTAGAGAGGTATTCGTTATGGCAAATACATTTAAGAAGATTGAAAAGCATGGCCTGTATTCGCCTGCATTTGAGCATGACAACTGCGGTATCGGCGCGATCATAGACATTGAGGGCAGGGCTGGCCACGCCCTGGTTTCCGATGCGCTCTCGATCGTTGAGAATCTTGAGCACAGGGCAGGTAAGGACGCAGAGGGCAAGACCGGCGACGGCGTCGGCATCCTTACGCAGATCCCGCACGCTTTCTTTGTGAAGAGGCTCAAGGAGCAGGGCGTGACCCTTCCCGGACCTAGGCAGTACGGCGTCGGCATGTTCTTCTTCCCTCAGAACGACCTTGATATGCGTCAGGCAAAGTCCATGTTCGAGATCATTACCCGCAAGGACGGCTTAAAGATCATCGCATGGCGCAAGGTTGACACAGACCCCGATGTGCTCGGCAGCAGGGCCAGGGAATGTATGCCCAACATTTACCAGGTATTCATCGAAAGGCCAGCGGATATTGCGGAAGATCTGGACTTCGACAGGAAGCTATATATCCTGCGCAGGGAGTTCGAGCAGTCGAGCGCGAATACCTACGTTCCCTCGCTTTCCTGCAGGACTATCGTTTATAAGGGCATGTTCCTTGTGGGACAGCTGCGCACGTTCTTCGCGGATCTGCGCGACGAGTCCTACGAGTCGGCCATTGCCATGGTACATTCCCGTTTCTCGACAAATACGATGCCCAGCTGGAACAGGGCGCATCCCAACAGATTCATCGTGCACAACGGTGAGATAAATACTATTAAGGGCAATGCGGACAAGATGCTCGCACGCGAGGAAACCATGCATACTTCGGCGTTCTCGGCCGAGGACATGACGAAGGTACTTCCCGTGATCTCGCAGAGCGGTTCCGATTCCGCGATGCTCGACAATGTGCTTGAATTCCTCGTAATGAGCGGCATCGACCTGCCTCTCGCGATGAGCATAATGATCCCCGAGCCCTGGGCGCACAATGAGACGCTCACACAGGAGGAGAGGGATTTCTACCAGTATTACGCAACCATGATGGAGCCCTGGGACGGTCCCGCGTCGATCCTTTTCTCGGACGGCGATGTGATGGGCGCGATCCTCGACCGCAACGGACTTCGCCCTTCAAGATATGTAGTGACCGACGACGGCAGGCTGATCCTTTCTTCCGAGGTCGGCGTTCTGCCTCTCGACGAGAGCCACATCGTAAAGAAGGAAAGACTTCATCCCGGCAAGATCCTGCTTGTGGATACAAAGCAGAAGAGAGTATTCGTCGATCAGGAGATCAAGGAAAAATACGCGCTTTCCGAGCCCTTCGGCGAGTGGCTCGACAGCAACCTGATCCATCTGGCAGACTTAAAGATCCCGAACAAAAAGGTTCCGATGCTTGCGGGCGAGGGAAGATCGAGACTTCAAAAGGCTTTCGGCTACACATGGGAGGATTATTACGACGGCATCCTCAACATGGCTCTCTCGGGCAATGAGAGCATCGGCTCGATGGGCGTTGATACACCCATCGCGGCGCTTTCAGACAAATACCAGCCTCTGTTCTATTATTTCAAGCAGCAGTTCGCACAGGTAACGAATCCTCCGATCGACGCGCAGCGCGAGGAGATCGTAACCTCGAGGACCGTATATGTCGGTAAAAACGGCAATCTGCTCGAGCAGAAGCCCGGCAACTGCCACGTACTTAAGATCAATAATCCGATACTGACCGACCTCGACCTCTTAAAGATCGAGAACATGAAGAGAGACGGCTTCAAGGTTTCAAAGGTATCGACACTGTATTATAAGAGCTCTCCGATGAAGATGGTCTTAAAGCACCTCTTCCTTGAGGTCGACAAGGCTTACAAAGAGGGTGCGAACATCCTGATCCTCTCCGACAGGGGAGTGGACGAGAACCATGTAGCGATCCCTTCGCTGCTTGCGGTTGCGGCAGTTCACAAGCATCTCGTAGACACGAGGAAATGTACCGCAATGTCGCTGATCCTTGAGTCCGCAGAGCCCAGGCAGGTTCATCATTTCGCGGCGCTGCTCGGCTACGGTGCATCGGCTGTCAATCCTTATCTTGCGCACGCCACGGTTGCGCAGCTGATCGAAGAGGAACTGCTCGACAAGGACTATTATGCGGCCGTTGACGATTACGACGACGCGATCCTGTTCGGTATCGTAAAGATCGCTTCAAAGATGGGTATTTCCACGATCCAGTCATATCAGGGCAGCAAGATTTTCGAGGCGATCGGCATTTCGCCCGAGGTCATCGACGAGTACTTTACCGGCACGGTAAGCCGTGTGGGAGGCATCACACTTGAGGATATAGGAAGGGCTGCAGACGCCCAGCACAGCCTGGCGTTTGATCCTTTGGGACTCGATGTTAATCTTGAATTTACCGCTCTCGGAAGGCATAAGTCGAGAAGCCAGGGTGAGAACCACAGATACAATCCCGCGACCATACATGCGCTGCAGACCGCGACCAGAGAGGGCAATTACGAGCGCTTCAAGGAGTACACAAAGCTCGCGGATGCGGAAAGAACAGGGTATTTGAGGACCCTGCTTGATTTCAATGAAACGGCGGAAAAGGTACCGCTTGAGGAAGTAGAGGACGAGCATTCGATAGTAAAGCGCTTCAAGACCGGAGCCATGTCCTACGGCTCGATCTCGGAGGAAGCGCATGAGACGCTCGCGATCGCGATGAACCGCCTTCAGGGCAAGTCAAACAGCGGCGAGGGCGGCGAGAGCGACGAAAGACTGATGTCGGCCGGAACCGACCATGACAGGAGTTCGGCGATCAAGCAGGTAGCGAGCGGACGTTTCGGCGTGACCAGCAGATATCTGGTGAGCGCCAAGGAACTCCAGATCAAGATGGCGCAGGGCGCGAAGCCCGGCGAGGGCGGTCATCTGCCCGGCAAGAAGGTTTATCCGTGGATCGCGAAGACCAGGCATTCAACGCCCGGCGTGAGCCTTATCTCACCTCCTCCGCACCACGATATCTATTCGATCGAGGATCTGGCACAGCTGATCTACGATCTGAAGAATGCAAACAAGAACGCGAGGATATCTGTAAAGCTTGTTTCCGAAGCAGGCGTCGGCACGGTTGCTGCGGGCGTTGCGAAGGCCGGAGCCGGAGTCATTCTGATCTCGGGCTATGACGGCGGAACGGGCGCCGCACCGCTTTCCTCGATACATAACGCGGGACTTCCGTGGGAACTCGGACTTGCCGAGACTCATCAGACGCTGATCGCGAACGGCCTCAGGAATAAGGTCGTAATCGAGACGGACGGCAAACTGATGACCGGCAGGGACGTGGCGATCGCCGCGATCCTGGGCGCCGAGGAATTCGGATTTGCCACGGCTCCGCTTATCACAATGGGCTGCGTGATGATGAGACAGTGCCAGTCGGATACATGTCCGATGGGCGTTGCGACTCAGAACCCCGAACTCAGGAAGAGATTCGCGGGCAAGCCCGAGTATGTTGAGAACTTCATGCTCTTTATCGCAAGACAGCTCCGCGAGATCATGGCGTCGTTGGGCGTCCGCTCGGTTGAGGAGCTCGTCGGAAGAACGGATCTGCTCAAACTTAAAGAAGGCCTGACCGACGCGCAGAAAAAGCTCGATCTTTCGGGAATTCTGCTCGACATGTCCGATACGCCCCGCGACAAGGCTGTATTCGGCAAGGGTAATCTCTTTGATTTCGGACTTGAGAAGACTCTCGACGAGAGCGTGCTCTTAAAGTCAAAGAGGCTGTTAAAGTCGATAAAGGAAGGCACGGCGTCGACTATCCAGGTCAATGTCGGCAATACCGACAGAACCTTCGGAACCTTGCTCGGAGCCGAGATCACCAGACAGCATGCGGACGGACTTGACGAAGATACGATCACGATCAACTGCTCGGGCGCGGGCGGACAGAGCTTCGGAGCATTTATCCCGAAGGGCCTGACACTGAAGCTCACGGGAGACGCGAACGATTACTTCGGAAAGGGTCTTTCGGGCGGAAAGCTGACCGTTCAGGCACCGAAGGAAGCCAAATACGATCCTTCGGAGAACATCATGGTCGGCAATGTGGCTCTGTACGGCGCGACCTCCGGACAGGCTTACATCGCGGGAATGGCGGGCGAGCGCTTCGCCATCAGAAATTCCGGCGCTGTGGCTGTGGTTGAGGGCGTCGGTGAACACGGCTGCGAATACATGACAGGCGGATGCGTGGTAATCCTCGGACCTACCGGAAAGAACTTCGCGGCAGGCATGAGCGGCGGCGTGGCTTACGTGCTCGACATGGACAACAGGCTGTACAGGAACCTGAACAAGCAGCTCGTCAACATGGAGACCGTTGAGCACAAGGCCGACCTCGACGAGCTGAAGCGCCTGATCACGGCACATGTCGAGAATACGGGTTCGGCGAAGGGAAAAAAGATACTCGATGATTTTGACAGGTATGTATCGCATTTTAAGAAGATCATACCCGTGGACTATAAGGAAATGCTGAGACTGATCGCGAAGGCCGAGGAAGAGGGAATGGATTCCGAAGCCGCGAAGATCGAAGCATTCAGGACGTTTGTCGGAGAAAAGGCTTAATTAACGAAGGAGAAGACAATGGGAAAGACAACCGGTTTTCTTGAATATGAGAGAAGAGAAGGGAAGGTCAGGGAAGAAGCGGAACGCGTGCAGGATTTCAAAGAGTTCCACGAGAGGCTTCCTCTTTCGGAGCAGCAGATCCAGGCGTGCAGATGCATGAACTGCGGCGTTCCTTTCTGTCAGGCGGGCGCAATGCTCGCCGGGATGGCTTCGGGATGCCCGCTGCATAACCTTGTTCCCGAGATAAACGAACTGGTCTATCGCGGAAGGATGGCTGAGGCCTACAGAAGGCTTTCCGTCACGCATCCGTTCCCCGAGTTTACCTGCAGGGTCTGCCCCGCGCTGTGCGAAGCGGCCTGCACCTGCGGATACGAGGGCGAGGCTGTTTCGACGAAGGAAAACGAGAAAGCCGTTATCGAGTATGCTTTTGAGCACGGTCTCGTTTCGGACGGTGAGCCCGCGGTCAGGACCGGAAAGAGAGTGGCGATAGTCGGAAGCGGACCTTCCGGACTTGCTGCCGCGAAGCAGCTTAACCGCAGAGGTCATCTCGTAACCGTTTACGAGCGCCGCGACCGTATAGGCGGACTGCTGCGCTACGGCATCCCGAACATGAAGCTTGACAAATCGGTGATCGACCGCAGAATAGAACTTATGGAAAGGGCAGGGATCAGTTTTGTGATCAACGCCGACATCGGTAAGGACATTCCCGCGTCGAAGCTTGTCAGCGAATACGATGCTGTCGTACTTGCGTGCGGAGCATCTAATCCCAGGGACATCAAGGTTCCGGGACGCGATGCGAAGGGCATACGCTTTGCGGTGGATTTCCTTTCCGAGGTTACGAAGAGCCTGCTTGATACGGGCTTTGCGAAGTTCCCGACAGAGCTTGCGAAAGGTAAGCATGTGATCGTCATCGGCGGCGGAGATACGGGCAACGACTGCGTTGGAACGAGCATCAGACTCGGCGCGAAGAGCGTTACCCAGCTCGAGATGATGCCCGAGCCTCCGGCAAAGAGACTTCCTTCGAATTCCTGGCCCGAGTGGCCCAGAGTCCTCAAGACCGATTACGGCCAGGAGGAGGCTATCTGGAAGTTCGGTTCGGACCCCCGCATTTACCGGACTACCGTCAAGGAATTCATTAAAGATAAAAAGGGTAATGTGAAGGCTGCGGTGCTGATCTCGCTCGAACCGAAAAAAGACCCCGCTACCGGACGCAT
Organism: uncultured Clostridia bacterium; assembly: GCA_947304065.1. GTDB lineage: Bacteria > Bacillota > Clostridia > Lachnospirales > Lachnospiraceae > RUG11977. The sequence continues at coordinate 11,180 of CAMZAI010000083.1, forward strand.
GAACATGGTTCCGATCGAGGGCAGCGAAAAAGAGGTACCCGCGGATCTCGTGCTGATCGCGGCAGGTTTCCTCGGCAGTGAGAAATACGTGACGGACGATTTCGGAGTGGAGCTTGACGGCAGGACCAATGTCAGGACCGCACCCGGCGAACATGCGACATCGCGCGCTAAGGTTTATGTCACGGGAGACATGCATCGCGGACAGTCGCTGGTCGTATGGGCTCTTTCCGAAGGCGTGGGCGTCGCGAAACAGGTCGACAGGGACCTGATGGGGTATAC
>CAMZAI010000084.1 GCA_947304065.1 uncultured Clostridia bacterium
CATCGATAATAAACGGCGGAACATATTATGAGCCGCATCTGGTAAAAGAGATCAGGAGCGCCGACGGGGCAACCCTCGATAAAAGGGAAGGCAGCGCGGTGCGCCAGACAGTCAGCAAGAGCACCTCGGATTTCATCAGAAACGCTCTTTACCTGACGGTTGAGAGCGGAACCGAAACTCACGCTAAGGTGAGCGTATATGTGTTCGGCGGTAAGACAGGTAGTGCGCAGAAGGGCCCCAGTGAAGAGAAGAATTACGTTGTTTCTTTCGTAGGCTTTGCGCCTGTCGACGATCCCAAGGTAATGCTCTACATCGTTATCGACGAGGTATATGACGAGGCTCTGAGCGGAAGCAGTTCGCCCGCCACAAAGATGTCGGCCTCGATCATGACCGAGATTTTGCCGTATCTTGGCGTATATCCCGACGGCGATATCGAGTACAAGGTTGATATGAGCCTGCTGGTCGGCGACGGCAACGATGCCGAGGGCGACGAGAGCAATCCCGACGTACTTCCGGAGGGTCTTGAGGGCGGACTTGACGAAGAAAATTAATATGCATATAATGTAGTAGAGTGTATACAAATGCACAAGATGTAGTGTACAGCTGTAGAATGAGTGCCGAGGTGGAGAGGATGTATCAGAAAGCGGAAAAGGACAGAAAAATCGTCCGGAGCAATTACGATATTGTCCTTATAATGCTCGTTATCCTGCTCAGTGTTTTCGGCCTTGTGATGATCTACAGCGTAAGTTCCTACAACGCGGCGAGATACTATAACGACGCGAATCTTTACTTCAGAAGACAGGGACTTTTCCTGATCGTCGGACTGCTGCTGATGCTGATAGTCTCGATGATCGATTACCACATATACATAAATCCGGTAAGATGGCTGTTCGGCGTAAGGCCGATATGGCTCTTTTACCTTTTGTGCCTCGGACTGCAGATCTACGTTCTCGTGAACGGCTACGAGGCAGGCGGTTCGTCGAGATGGATACAGATCCCGAAGCTCGGAAATTTCCAGCCTTCGGAGCTCACGAAGATATGCGTTATCCTGCTGGTTGCGTATCTGGTTCAGAGAGTTCCGAACAAGATCAATTATTTCTACGGTTTTGTGGCCGTTGCGATATTCGTCGGTCCGCTGCTCGGACTGGTAGCTATGCTGAACCTTTCAACCGCGGTCGTTATCGCCGGCATATTCGGAGTTATCTGTTTTGTGGCTGCTAAGAAAAAGGGCTATTTCGTGATAGTTATCATTCTGATGGTCGCATTCCTTGCGATATTCGTATTCGCGGCGGGATATAGGAGTGAAAGAATAGATACCTGGCTGCATCCCGAGGATGTGGATCCCAGCTCGCAGATAGTTCAGGGACTTTATGCGATCGCTTCGGGCGGTCTCTGGGGCAAGGGACTCGGACACAGCATACAGAAGATGGGCTTCATCACCGAGGTCCATACGGACATGATATTCACGGTAATCTGCGAAGAACTCGGCATTTTCGGAGCGATCATGGTAATCGCGGTATTCCTGATGCTGCTCTGGAGACTTCTGCATATCGCGGTCAATGCGCCGGATATGTTCGGAGGACTGATAGCGACCGGAGTTCTGACGCATATCGCGCTGCAGGTATTACTGAACATTGCCGTAGTCACGGGCTCGATACCCGCGACGGGAATTCCGTTTCCGTTCATCAGCTACGGCGGAAGCTCGCTGACAGTGCTTCTGATCGAGATGGGCATTGCCCTTTCGGTATCGAAGTACACGAACCGGGAGAGGGCGACTGACGAATGAGACGGAACGACGAAAACGAAGAGCTCGAAGCGAACAAAAGCGCTGCCGGACTCATTATAAGACTTATCATCCTGCTGATCCTTGCTTCGGCCGTTGTGGTGTTCATCACCTGCTTTAAGCTGGAGAACGTTGAGATACGTCCCGGAATCCATTATACCGAGGAAGAGATCAGACAGAGATTATTTACCAAGAAAACAGACAACTACACAGTATTTTTCGTATTCAGGATCAATAAGCTCGATGTACCGAATCTGACTTTCGTGGAGAAGGTCGACGTCGAGATGACCGACAGGAATTCGGTCATCATAGAGGTCCATGACAAGGCGATAACAGGCTGCATCGAGCATATGGGCAGCTACGTATACTTTGACCGCGAAGGCATCGCAGTGGACAGTTCGACGCAGAGACTCGAAGGCATTCCTCTGGTAAAGGGCGTGGAGTTTGGCGGATATACGCAGGGAAAGCCGATCGATCTCGGAAGATCGGGAGTGTTCGATACATTACTCGAGATCATCATGCTGCTCGGGAAAAATAAGCTCGCGGCCGATGACATAACCTTCGGTATCAGGGATGACGTAACGCTTCACATAGGCGGACACGAGATCCTGCTCGGTATTTCCGATAATTACGATCTGAGGGTCAACAATATCAAAGCGGCGCTTGATGTACTCCCCGAAGGGAACTACATTCTGGACTTCCGAAATTACACCGAAAACAACAGGGAAATCGATGTAAGACCGCTTGAGTAAAGTACGGAGAATTTACTAATTTTTTTCTTGATTATTGAAAACAGAATAGTTACTATATTATTTAGGAATTAAATAGCCTTGTATGCTAGTTATATATATGACAAGGAAACAGAATCGGCCGTAGGCCGATTCTAAAGAGGAGGAAGAGGAACGTGCTTGAAATTAAAAACAGTGAATCCAGCGCTACAGCTAAAATATTGGTAGTAGGTGTCGGCGGAGCCGGCAATAATGCGGTTAACCGCATGATAGATGAGGGTGTGGAAGGAGTAGAGTTTATCTGCGTCAATACAGATAAGCAGATACTGAGGACCTGCAAGGCTCCCACACTGATCCAGATAGGAGAAAAGCTCACAAAGGGACTCGGCGCAGGCGCAAAGCCCGAGATCGGCGAGAAGGCCGCAGAGGAGAGCAGGGAAGAGCTCACCGAGGCTATTAAGGGCGCCGACATGGTATTCGTTACCTGCGGTATGGGCGGCGGAACCGGTACAGGCGCTGCTCCGATCATCGCTGAAATAGCCATGAGCATGGGCATCCTCACGATCGGTATCGTGACAAAGCCTTTCAGATTTGAAGCAAAGATGAGAATGGAGAATGCTCTTCGCGGCATTGCAAAGCTTAAAGAGCATGTAGACTCCCTGATCGTTATCCCGAACGACAAGCTGCTCGATCTTACCGAGCGCAGGACTTCCATGGAAGACGCGCTTCGCAAGGCTGACGAGGTTCTTCAGCAGGGTGTTCAGGGTATCACGGGCATCATCAACAATTCCGGAACCATTAACCTTGACTTTGCCGATGTCAATACCGTTATGAGAGGAAAGGGCGTTGCCCATCTCGGTATCGGTTACGGCACGGGCGAAGACAGATGCTATGAGGCCATTCAGGCCGCTATTTCGTCTCCTCTGCTTGAAACATCGATCGTTGGTGCTTCCGACATCATCATGAACTTCGCGGGCAATGTTGAATTCCTTGAGGCTGTTGCGGCTTCGGATTATATCCACGAGCTCGTGGGCGATGAGGCGAATGTATTCTTCGGTACCGCCGGCGGAGACAACGCAGATTCCGATCAGGTTATGGTTACCGTTATCGCGACAGGTATCGCGGAAGTCGGAGATTATTCGAGCTACGCTCCGAAGCCTGCAGTTAAGGGCACCGGAAGCGGCATCGATTTCTTATACAGCAACAGGAACGGACAGGCAGGCGCACAGCCTCAGCCTGCACAGCAGCCCAAGCCTGTACAGCCCGCTGCTCCCCAGTATAAGGCTCAGCCCGAGCAGTTAAAGCCCGGCGTCAGCTTAAAGGGCGGCACACAGCCCGCTGCTCCTTCCGGAGGAAGAGAGATCAACATTCCGGAATTCCTCAGAAAAAAGGGTGACAAATAATACGGATTCATGGCCTGATATGGTTTGACTGTATCAGGTCTTTCCTTGACTAAACGACGGTGATCTTATGTTTCTGTTATTGCTCCTGCTTTGGATAGTATTCAACGGACGCGTTACGGTCGAGATAGTGATCTTCGGTATACTGATCGCATCGGCGGTATCGCTTTTCGCATGCAAATTCCTGGGCTACAGCTTTAAACGTGAATTTGCCGTTCTGAAGTGCCTTCCTGATTTTTTGCTTTATCTGCTGATCCTGACCGTAGAGATCATCAAGGCAAATTTTGTTCTGGTCGGCATGATCTTTAAGGGACCGAAGGCTCTGACTCCGGCGATATGCCATTTCCATACGAAGCTCAAATCGAACGTCGCAAGGACCATCCTTGCCGATTCGATCACGCTCACGCCCGGCACCATCACGGTCTCGATGCGGGAGGATGAGTTTTACGTGCATTGCCTGGATAAGTCGCTGGCCGACGGCATTATGACGTCTGTTTTTGTAAAGAGACTCGAGAGGATGGAGGCGAAGCTTAATGGAACTGATTCTTGATATCTTCCTCCCGGTCGTGATCGCGATCTTTATTGTCCTGATCTTTCTTTGCCTGATCAGGGCGCTCAAAGGTCCCGAGATCTCTGACAGAGTCATCTGCGTAAATATGATCGGAACTCTGGTCATCATGATAATAGCGGTGCTCACGGTGCTGCTCGGAGAGGACTGGCTTGCCGATATAGCGGCCGTCTACGCGATGATCAGTTTCCTTGCGGTCGTAGTTCTGACGAAGATCTACATCGGCGTTTACCGTGAAAAGCACAAGGAGGATGAAAATACATGAGTCCTGCACGTGTTATTATCGCAATAATCCTTATATCGGTCGGGGTATTCTTCTCGATCGTATCGGTACTCGGAACCTTCAGGTTCAAGTTCGTCCTGAACAGGATGCACTCCGCGGCCATGGGCGATACGCTCGCTCTGCTGTTCGTGCTCCTCGGACTGACCGTTATCAGCGGTCTTACATTTACTTCGCTTAAGCTGGCTGTGATCATAATATTCTTCTGGATCGCAAGTCCGGTCTCAAGCCATCTGATCAGCAATATGATAGCTACCGTGGACCGGAAAAAGGTCCTCGATATGTGTGAACTGATAGAGGCGGATAATACTACAAAAGAAAACAAAAAAGAACAGGAGAAAGAATTGAAATGAAGAAACTCAGTAAAGGCGCACTTTGGGGAATTATAATCGCAGTAATCGCGGTTGTTGCGGCGATCGTCCTGATCGTTGCGGAGGCTGCCTCGGGCGGACATATTTACATCGAGAACAATTCTGACAAAGAGATCAAACGTTTTGACGTTTCCTTCTACGATGAGTATTCCGAGACTCTTGCGGAGTACCTTTTCTCGGATGCAATCCCCGTGGGCGCGAACCTTAAGCTCGATTACGGCGAGGCGCTTGATTTCTCGGGCATGGACGCTGTCTGCGTTATGAAGGTTCTTGTTGAAGGAGGAGAAGAAGTAGTTATTTACGAGGGCTCCTTCACGGGCAAGTTCAACGGTAATTTCAGCTTTAAGTTCTCTAACGACGAGGATGATTATTACCTTAAGGCAAAAGCTTATGCTGGCCTCTTCGGCTCGACGAAGGGCAGCAATCTGGACGACGAGTACGTTCTCTGGTTCGATATAGGCGATTATGACTACACCGACGGCTATTACGAGGACTTCGACGAAGAAGACGAAGAGTATTAAGAAAGCTGATCTATGAAGGTTTTGTTTGTTTCTCTCGGCTGTGACAAGAATCTGGCCGACAGTGAGAAAATGCTCGGAGCTTTAAAGAGCCGCGGGCATGTACTTACAGACAATGAAGAAGAGGCAGAGGCCGCGGTGGTGAACACCTGCTGCTTTATTCATGATGCAAAGCAGGAGAGCATAGAGACCATTCTTTCGCTCGCACAGCTGAAAGAGACGGCCTGCCTTAAGTACCTGATCGTTACGGGCTGCCTGGCCCAGCGATATAAGGACGAGATCATCGAATCGATCCCCGAGACCGATTGTGTGCTCGGAACGACCGCTTACGACGAGATGCTCGATGTTCTCGATAAACTCGAAGCGGACAGGCTTAAAGAACGCGTTATCATCAAGGATACTTCGCTGGACCCGGTGCTTCCCGGAAAACGTGTACGTTCGGATATCACGCATTACTCGTATCTGAAGATCGCGGAGGGCTGCGACAAGCGCTGTACCTACTGCGTTATCCCCGATATCAAGGGACATTACAGGAGCATGGACTTCGACGCCCTGATCGCGGAGGCAGAGTGCCTCGCTGAGGACGGAGTTACGGAGTTGATGGTCGTAGCTCAGGAGACGACACTTTACGGCGTCGATCTGTACGGCAAAAAGATGCTCCCCGAACTTCTGCACAGGTTATGCGGTATCGAAGGCCTGAAGCTTATCAGGCTGATGTACTGTTATCCCGAGGAGATCACGGATGAGATGATCGATACGATCGCATCCGAGCCGAAGATCTGCCATTATATCGATATGCCGATCCAGCATGCATCCGACGCCGTACTTAAGCGCATGGGACGCAGAACGAACGGAGAGCAGATCAGAAAGACGATAAAAAAGCTTCGCAAGGCTATACCCGATATCGCGATCAGGACCTCTCTGATCACCGGTTTTCCCGGAGAGACGGATGAGGATCACGCCTGTCTTATGTCCTTCCTTGAGGAGATGAAACTCGACAGGGTCGGCGTATTTACTTATTCGCGAGAAGAGAATACTCCCGCGTACCGCATGAAGGACCGCGTCACAAAGACTGTCGCGAACCGCAGACGCAAGGAACTGATGGGCCTTCAGCAGAAGATCGTATTCGACAAAAATGCGGCTCTGGTCGGACGTGAGCTTGATGTGATCATTGACGGAAGGATACCCGAAGAGGGAGTATATGTCGGACGCACTTATATGGACGCGCCCGGTATTGACAGCGTTGTATTTGTACGGAGCGGGCGGGATATCATATCCGGCTCCCTTGTACGCGTATTGATAGAAGATTTTAAGAATTATGATTTAATCGGAACGGAGGTCGAACATGACTACGCCCAATAAGATCACGGTGTTCAGATTCATACTGATACCGATATTCACTGTGGTTTTCCTTCTGGAGTCCGCATTTCCGGACCATAAGCTGCTGATAGACTACATCGCGGTGGTTATCTTCGCGATCGCGGCGATCTCGGACTTTTTCGACGGATATCTGGCAAGGAAGAATCATCAGATCACCGATTTCGGAAAGCTTATGGATCCGCTCGCGGACAAGATGCTCGTATGCACGGCGCTTATCTGTTTTGTACAGCTCCGTGAGAATTTCCCCTGCTGGTGCGCGGTCGTTGTTGTGGCAAGAGAGTTCATTATCAGCGGCTTCAGACAGCTTGCGGCCGAGAAGAAGACGATCATCATGGCGAGCATCTGGGGCAAGGCAAAGACCTTTGTTTCGCTGATCATGTGCATTCTCTTCATCATCGACTGGGAGTACGGCTGGTTTACACTTACCGAGACCGTATTCATGTATGTTTCGACAGCCCTTACCGTTATTTCGCTGGCAGATTATCTGAAAAAGAACTGGCAGGTAATGAGGGACTGCACAAAGTAAATTACATCGAATTGTCATTGTTTTAACATAGTTGTGACACTTTACGCATCTAAATTTGACAGTGGGACATTGTCTAAAAAGGCTGATACTGATGCCGAAAGAACGGAGGTGCGTGAAGCGAGATGATCAAAAGATCGATATTGTTATGCTTAATGATCGTGTTTGCGGTCACACTTTGCGCATGCCATAAGGAGAATCCCGATCCATCCGGTCAGGACCCCGTATCTTCGCCCAGTCCGACATCAACAGACAGGGTGACGATAGAGCCCGTGATCTCAGGCGGCGGCATTAACCTGGTAGCGAAGCTGATCTATACGGTTGACGCTTCTACGGCAAAGGTTGTGAGATCCACGGTCATGGTAAGAGACGATACCGACATCACGCCTTCGCTGGTCATCGACTGCATAGTAGAGTCGCTGAAGGACGAGTCGCTGAACCTTTCGTTTGACGCGATCGATTATTCCGACGGTGTATGTGTGGTGGATTTCGACGATTCGATATATACAATTGCCGGGAAGAGCGCTGACCTCGAGGATGCGATCCTTGACTGCATCGCGCAGAGCGTTCTGGACAATGTGGACGGCTGCATGAAGATCATCTACAGGATCCACAACGAAGCGTACACTACCGTGAACAGGCATTTCGCGTATGATTTTGTGTACATGGATGACTAATATATATTAACCGATAAAAGCCCGAGTTTATCCCGGGCTTTTTCTGAGTAAAGGAAGCAGGTATGGGCAGACTTATAGTAATCGGCGGCGGTGCCGCAGGAATGATGGCCGCGGCGGTCGCGGGAGCGGGCGGAATAGAGACCGTGCTTATCGAGAAGAATGAGAAGCTCGGCAAGAAGGTCTATATCACCGGCAAAGGACGCTGCAATCTTACAAACGACTGTGATGTGCGCGATTTCTTAAAGAACGTCGTATCGAATGAAAAGTTTCTCTACAGCGCGCTGTACGGCTTTTCGCCCCAGGCGACGATCGATTATTTCGAGTCGATAGGACTTAAGACAAAGATAGAGCGCGGCAACAGGGTATTCCCTGTCAGCGATCATTCGTCGGATGTGAACAAATATCTTGAGAAAACGATCAGATGGGCCGGCGTTAAGATCATGCTGAACACCGCGGTAAAAGAGATCGTTGTCGAAGACGGCGCCGTGAAAGGCGTGAAGCTTGCGAACGGTGAGTTCCTTCAGGGAGACGCCTGTTTTGTCGCGACCGGAGGCCTCAGCTATCCTTCAACCGGTTCGGACGGCGACGGCTACAGATTTGCGAAGGAACACGGACATAAGGTTACGAGGCTCCTGCCTTCGCTGGTCTCGGTAAAGGTCAAAGAAGAGTGGGTAAAGCAGGTTGAAGGACTCTCACTGAAGAATGTTGTGCTGAGCGCGTATTCGAACGGCAAATGCCTCTACAGCGATCTCGGAGAGATGCTGTTTACGCATAACGGCATCAGCGGTCCGCTTGTGCTTACGCTTTCCTCGATGCTGGCAGATACAATATCTTCCGGGAATAAGGTCGAGCTTCAGATCGATCTGAAGCCCGGACTCGATCCCGCTCAGCTCGACGAGAGGCTGCTCAAGGACTTTAACGAAAATATAAACAAGCAGTTCGCGAATTCGCTCGGAAAGCTTCTGCCTTCATCGGTGATACCCGTAATAGTCTCGCTTTCGGGCATTCCCGCGGATAAACAGGTTAATCTGATCACTAAGGAAGAACGCGCGGCGTTCGCAGCATTGATCAAGGCATTGCCGCTTAATGTGCTGAGACTCGGCGGCTATGATGAAGCCGTGGTTACAAAGGGCGGAGTGGACGTAAAGCAGATCAATCCTTCGACGATGGAATCGAAGCTGGTAAGCGGACTCTACTTTATCGGCGAAGTGCTCGATGTCGACGCGTTTACCGGAGGCTTTAACCTCCAGATCGCATGGTCGACCGCGCATGCGGCGGCTGAGGCCGTTATCGAGGCTTTGAGCTGACGCTTTACGTTCGGAGCTTTTTGGGATATACTGATTCAAAACCGAACAGGAGAGGTAAAGAAATGAAGTACAATATCGCAATCGACGGACCCGCCGGAGCGGGCAAGAGCACGATCGCAAAGAAGCTCGCAGAGAAACTCGGATTTGTTTATATCGATACCGGAGCCATGTACAGGGCGATGGCATATTACTACATGAACAAAGGCATTGACATCGACGATAAAGAAGCCGTGATCGCCGAGTTTGACAATATTAACATCGAGCTTAAGTACATCGACGGCGTACAGCATATCTACCTGAACAAAGAGGATGTTTCGTCGCTTATCCGGACCGCGGAGGTCGGAGAGAATGCATCGAAGGTTTCTGCTATCGCCGAAGTCAGAAAGAAGCTCGTTGCGCTCCAGCAGGAGATCGCAAGATCGATAAATGTCGTTATGGACGGCAGGGATATCGCATCCGTTGTGCTTCCCGACGCGGATCTTAAGATCTATCTGACAGCGAGCGTTGAGGTGCGCGCGCAGCGCAGATACAAAGAACGCATTGAGAAGGGTGAAGACGCCGATCTCGCCGCTATCGAGGAAGAGATCAGGCAGCGCGATTACCGTGACATGCACAGGGACGCTTCGCCGCTCGTATGCGTACCCGAGGCCGTTGTGGTAGATACTTCGTATATGAGCATCGACGAGGTGCTCGAGCATATCATCTCACTGACAGAATTTACAGAGTGATAAAAAAGGAGGCCTATTTATGCAGGTCCGCGTGGCCGAATCCGCCGGCTTCTGTTTCGGAGTACAGCACGCCGTTGACAAGGTTTACGAAGAATTGAATAAAGGCCGCAGCGTTTATACATTCGGACCGATCATGCATAACGAGACCGTCGTTGCCGAGCTTGAGGCCAAAGGCGTGAAAGTGATCGACAGCGTTGAGAAAGCCGAACGGCTGAAAGGCGTTTCGATAATCATCAGATCTCACGGAGTACCGAGGGACATATTTGAGAAACTCGACAGACGCGACGCGGATGGGAATCCCATAAATCATGTGATCGATGCCACCTGCGCATTTGTAAAAAAGATACACAGGACCGTCGAGGAGTATTCCGCCAAAGGATATCACATCGTGATAGCGGGAGACCCCGAACACCCTGAAGTTAAGGGCATTTGCGGCTGGTGCAGCGGGCCTTTTACCGTGATAGACTCGGAGGATGATGCACGTTCGCTCACGATTCCTCACGAAAAAGAATTATGTCTAGTTTCACAAACAACATATAATTTCAATAAATTTGAAGTATTAGTTGAAATTTTAAAGAAAATAGGATATAGTATAAATGTTGTGAACACGATTTGCAACGCAACCGAGAAAAGACAGCGTGAAACGCTCGAACTTGCCAGGAGTTCGGACGCCATGATCGTTATCGGGAGCAGGAACAGTTCAAACACGCGCAAGCTGTTCGAGATCTCATCTCGGGAATGTATTAATACTTACTACATACAGACACATGTTGACCTGGATCTATGTGACTTTACAAATTTCCGTTGTGTAGGTATTACAGCAGGGGCATCCACCCCGAAACAAATTATCAAGGAGGTTCAAGAGGTAATGTCTGAGGAAAATTTTGAACAAATGCTGGAGGATTCATTAAAAAAGATACACAACGGGGAGGTAGTTGAAGGCACAGTCATCAGTGTTAAAGAAGATCAGATCGCACTGAACATTGGTTACAAGGCTGACGGTATTATCACACGCAGCGAATACACCAACGATTCGACACTTGACCTTCGTACCGTTGTGCATGAGGGCGACACCATGACCGTTAAGATCATCAAGGTCAACGACGGTGAGGGACAGGTTATCTTATCGTACCGCAAGCTTGCTGCTGAGCGCGGAAGCAAGAGGCTTGAGGAAGCATTCGAGAACAAGGAAGT
>CAMZAI010000085.1 GCA_947304065.1 uncultured Clostridia bacterium
GAAAGGAGAATTTATGGGTAATAATCTGCTTGCTGCATTTATGGTACCTCATCCGCCTTTGATCGTTCCGGCGGTCGGAAGAGGCGGCGAAAAAAGCATCGAAGAGACTACGCGCGCTTACGAGCGGGTGGCCGATGAGATCGCGGCGTTAAAGCCCGAGACGATCATTATCACGAGCCCGCACAGTGTGATGTACAGCGACTATTTCCATATTTCTCCGGGAAAAGGTGCGAGCGGGAATCTGGGGGATTTCGGCGCGCGGGACGTGAAGTTTGATGTTGAATATGATACTACACTTGTAGACAGAATCTGCGATATTGCCGGGGACGCGGATTTTCCCGCAGGAAAACTCGGCGAGAGATCGAAGAATCTCGATCACGGAACAATGGTGCCGCTGTGGTTCATCACGCAGAAATACAGGGATTTCAAGCTCGTCAGATGCGGACTGTCGGGCTTCGGACTCACCGATCATTACAGACTCGGAAAGATCATGAAGCAGGCGATCGACGAGCTCGGACGCAGGACGGTCATCGTAGCGAGCGGGGATCTCTCGCACAAGCTGAAGGCGAGCGGACCTTACGGTTTCGCTCCCGAGGGACCGCAGTACGACGAGCGGATCATGGATGTATGCGGCAGAGCGGCGTTCGGGGAGCTGTTTGATTTCGATTCGGATTTCTGCGATAAGGCGGCCGAATGCGGGCATAAATCCTTCGTGATAATGGCCGGCGCTTTTGACGGGATCGCGGTAAAAGCCGAGAAGCTTTCGCATCAGGATGTGACCGGAGTCGGCTACGGCATCTGCATTTTCAGGCCCGAAGGACCTGATGAGAGCAGGCACTTTTTGAAGAATTATATCGAGAGCGTCGAAAGCGGGCTTACGGGTACGAAGATGAGTACAGACCCTTATGTGCGGCTTGCGTACAGGACGATTTACGAATACATACTTTGGAACAGGAAGCTCGCGATACCCGACGATCTGCCTTCCGAGATGAGGCGGCAGCAGGCCGGGACCTTTGTCTCAATCCACAAGAACGGCGATCTGCGCGGGTGTATCGGGACCACCGGACCTACGACCGCATGCATTGCGCAGGAGATCATAAACAACGCGATCAGCGCTTCGACCGAGGATCCGCGTTTCAACCCGATCACGCCCGATGAGCTGAAGAGCCTCGAGATAAACGTGGATGTGCTGGGAACTCCCGAGACCATCGAATCGCCGAAGGAGCTGGATGTAAAACGCTACGGAGTGATCGTCTCATGCGGAGGCAGACGGGGGCTGCTTCTTCCCGATCTGGACGGCGTCGATTCCGTGGAGCAGCAGATATCGATCGCGATGCAGAAAGGCGGGATCCGGCCCGGCGAGAAGATCAGGCTGCAGAGGTTTGAGGTCATAAGACATATCTGAGAGCTGCATACGGCACAATTTGCCTTACTGTAAACAGCAATGCCCATTATTGTAAAAACCGTGACAATCCTGTATAATACGGGTACAGATCGAAGTCTGACAAGGGCTGTGGTTCACGGCCCTTTTTCAATGTGAAGGTAAGATAAGAATGAAGAAACGCATTTTGGCAATAATTTTATTGCTTTTGATATTGTTTGAAACCGCCGTCGGGCAGAGTATCCGTGTAAGCGCGGATGACGAAGCCGGCATTATCTGGCCCACGGGCCCTGAGATCACCGCGGACGGCGCGATCGTTGTCGAGGCGACGACCGGAAGCATTCTGTACGAGAAGAACATTTACGAGAAGTTCTTCCCGGCCAGTACTACAAAGATCCTGACCACTCTGGTGGCGCTCGAGAACAGCGAGCTGAATGAGATAGTGACCGTGAGCTTTGCGGCGGACAATTATGTTTCGAAGACGAGCTCGCGTATGGGTCTGGTCGAGGGCGAGCAGATCACGATGGAGCAGGCGCTCTACGGAATCATGCTTGAGTCCGCGAATGAAGGAACCTACGCGGTCGGCGAGCATGTCGGCGGCTCGATCGCGAGATTCATCAAGATGATGAACGCGAAGGCAAAATCTCTCGGCTGTGTAAACTCGAATTTCGCTAATTCACACGGTCTGCACGACGAGGACCATTACACCTGCCCTTACGATATGGCGCTGATCGCGCGCGCCGCATACCAGAACGAGACTTTCATGAAGATCAACGGCACGGCGACTTACGCGATGCCCGCGACGAATAAGAACGAGGCGAAGCTGCTCACGAACCACCACTGGTTCCTGAACAAGACGATGAAGTATGATTACTGCATCGGCGGCAAGACCGGAGCGACCACGCAGGCGGGTTACGCGCTCGTGACCTACGCGAAGAAGGACGGAATGACCATCATTTCCGTCGTCATGCATGACGAGACCTGGGCGAAGGTTTACACCGATACGAAGACTTTGCTCGACTACTGCTTTGACAATTTCAGGACCTACAGGATGAGCGATCTGGCCGGCAGCAGCACGGATATCCCGTCGCTGTTCTCGGGTGAGATCGACGAGTTCAACGAGGACCGCGAGAGCGTGCTCCACGGCGGCGGAGAGGGCGGACTCGTTATCCTTCCCGACGCCGTAACGCCTGAGGATACGGTCAAAAAGATCGATTATGATCCCGAGGCCGATATCGGTCACGGCGACAATGTCATCGGCACGATCTCATACACCTACGGCGACAAGATCGTCGGAATGGCGGACATAGTTTATTACAACTCTTCCGATGCGATGAACGAGGCGGCTTTTGCGAAGCGCTGGCCCGGCTTCATGATCCCGGTCGATGTGGCTTTCGAGGGGATCGATATCAGTACGCTTTCGATGTCAAAGAAAAAGAGTACCGAGCTGCCCGCGCTCTCCGATCTGATCGATCTGGAGAAGGCCGCGCCGGTAGCGGTCGGAGTGGGAATAGGCTCGTTCGCGCTGCTGATAGGATTACTGGTGCTGCTGCTCACGAGAAAGAAGCGCCGCTGAGGCAATATGATTTACAGAAACGATGGCGGCAGGCCGCAGATAAGAGGAACTAAATGATATTTGAGACACATGCGCATTATGACGATGATGCGTTTAACGACGACCGGGACGAGGTCATCGGCGGTTTGCGGGCCGCGGGCATCGCACGGGTCGTCAACATAGGTGCGGACATGGCGAGCTCGCGCCGGAGTGTAGAGCTGGCAAACCGATATGACTTTATGTACGCGGCGGTCGGAATTCATCCGGACAATGCGGGAGAGATCGTTCCGTGCAGTACTCCCGCGAATGACGCGGAGGACGGCGGGGAAAGAAAGATGTACAGCGAGGGTGACTGCTCACGAAATCTCGCTGAGCTGCGGCAGATGGCGGCCTCGGAGAAAGTCATCGCGATCGGAGAGATCGGACTTGACTACCACTGGAACGTTTTTCCGCGTGAAGTGCAGAAGGAAGCGTTTGTAACGCAATGGGAGCTGGCGGTCGGGCTTGGGCTCCCGATAGAGATACACAGCCGCGACGCTGCCGAGGATACGATGAATATCGTAAGAGAAATGTACGGGAGAGAGCAGAAGGCGGGCAGAGAGCTGCGCGCGGACATGCACTGCTACTCGTACAGTCCCGAGCAGGCTGCGGAATATGTAAAAATGGGCCTTTACTTCGGTATCGGCGGAGTCATCACGTTTAAGAACGCGAAGAAGCTTCGCGAAGTGGTGGATATCGTACCTGTGGAGCGACTGCTGCTCGAGACCGACTGCCCTTATCTTGCGCCCGAGCCGCATCGCGGAAGCCGCAACAACAGCACGTATCTGCATTCGGTGGTTGCAGGGATCGCACAGATAAAGGGAATTTCGGAGAAGGAAGTCGAGGACATTACGTGTGAGAATGCATGCCGGTTTTTCGGTATATAACCGGCGAGGAAGACCGGCAAAACAATCAACTGCATCCGTAGAATAAATTTGCTGTCACGAGCAGCATCAACAGGTATCGGAAAGGATCGATATGGCATATCTGGGTGACCCCAAAAGAACAATTGAGATACTGAATAAATATCACATCGTTTTCCAGAAGAAGTTCGGACAGAACTTCCTGATCGACACGCACGTACTGGACAAGATCATCGCGGCGGCGCAGATCACGAAGGATGACATGGTGCTCGAGATCGGACCCGGCATCGGGACCATGACGCAGTATCTCTGCGAGAATGCAGGCAAGGTGATCGCGGTCGAGATCGACCGTACGCTGGTGCCGATACTTGAGAATGATACGCTGTCCGAATATGACAATTTCAGGATCATTAACGAAGACGTGCTGAAGCTCGATCTGAAGAAGCTGATAGAAGAAGAGAACGGCGGCCGCCCGATCAAGGTCGCGGCGAACCTGCCTTATTACATTACCACACCGATCGTAATGAAGCTGCTCGAGGAGCGGCTCCCGATCGACAATATCACAGTTATGGTGCAGAAGGAAGTGGCCGAGCGCATGCAGGCCGGTCCCGGAAGCAAGGACTACGGCGCGCTCTCGCTTGCGGTGCAGTATTACGCAGACGCTTATATCGCGGCCAATGTACCGCCTAACTGCTTTATGCCGAGGCCCAATGTGGGCTCCGCGGTCATCCGCCTGACTCTCCATTCCGAGCCGCCGGTAAAAGTCCGCGACGAGAAGCTGATGTTCGCACTGATCCGCGCGTCTTTCAATCAGCGCAGAAAAACGCTGCAGAACGGGATCAACAACTCTCCCGAGCTTAATTTCTCGAAGGAGAGCGTATCCTCCGCCCTGCAGCAGATGGATCTTCCTGAAACGGTCAGGGGTGAAGCCCTGACACTGGAGCAGTTCGCGAAGCTTAGCGATCTGCTTAAATCTTAATAATACTCTATGGGAGGCGCGGGTTTTCCGAGCCTCTTATACATTGTCTTTCTGACAGCTTTCAGGATATTCTCGTATCCCGTGCAGCGGCAGAGGTGGCCGGAGAGGAGCTTGCGCAGCTCGGCGTCGGTATATTCCTTGCCGGATTCCAGGATCTCGACAGCGGTCATGATAAAGCCGGGCGTACAGAAGCCGCACTGTACCGCGGTTTCTTCCATGAAGGCCTGCTGGATGTCCGAGAGTTCGCCGTCGGGGCCTATCAGGGATTCGAGCGTGCGGATATTTTTGCCGTCTGCCCAGACTGCCAGATAAAGACATGAGTTAAAGCATTCGCCGTCAATGATGACATTGCAGGCGCCGCATTCGCCTACCTCACAGCCCTTCTTTACCGAGGTAAGGGAGAAATCGTTGCGCAGCATGTCGGTAAGGGATGCCCTTACGTCTACGACCTTTTCGACTTTACGCCCGTTCAGGGTGAAATTAATAACGGAATACTGTGCCATCAGATCTCACCTCCACTTCGTTCCGGCATTCGCAGTTTGTGCTCCGCACAATTCAGCTGGCCTCCGCATCTTCTAACCGCTTCCCTAAGCGCTCTCTTCGCGCTCTCCACTGCGATATGTTCGCGGAAATCCTTCGCGGCGCGCCATGAATCGCGGGCGTGCACATCGTTTAAGACTTCCTTCGCAAATGCTTCGATGTTCTCTTCGGAAACGGTCTTTCCGTTAATGAACGCTTCGGCAGTCTTTGCGCGGAGCGGTACGGGACCTGCTACGCCGTAAGCTATGCGAACGCGCTCAAAGGTCTTTTTGTCCGCCGAAAGACGGGCGTTGACCGAAGTGCCGAGCGTCGCGATATCCATCGCGTTGCGCATCGCGTACTTGATGTAGAAGCCGTTTGTATTTTCCCAGGAATCCTTCGGGATCAGGATCGCGGTCTGGATCTCGCCTTCTTCGACATTGATGTCGACGGTGCCGGCCTTGATATAGAACTGCTCGATCGGGATGCGGCGTACGCCGTTTTTGCCGGTGAGCTCGATGATCGCGTCATACGCGAAAAGCGTGGAAGCCGAGTCGGCCGAAGTCACGCCGTTGCAGGTATTGCCGCCGATGGTGCCGGCGTTCCTGATCTGAGGTCCGCCGACCTGATCCACCGCCTCGCCGAGACAGAGCAGCTTTTCCTGAATGATCGGATTTTTTGTGATATGCGAGAAGCTGGTGAGCGACCCGATACGGATCGTACCGTCGTCCTCGAGACAGATCCCGCGCATTTCGTCTATTTTCTGTATGGAGATCAGAGCCTTCCCGGCGCGCTTTCCTTCGCGCATCTGGACAAAGACGTCTGTTCCGCCCGCCACGATCTGGGCCTCGGGATGAGCCAGGCGCAGTTCGACGGCATCTTTGATGCTCGTTGCTTCGTATAATGCAGCCATGTCGTACATGATTGATTCCCCCTTACTGTTCGATGAGTCCTTCTTCTTTGAATCTCTTAAACAATATATGCGGATTGATCGGGTTCTGGTTGATCGCAACTCCGGTCGCGGAAAGCACCGCGTTTCTGATCGCGGGAGCCATCGAGCAAGCGGGAGGCTCGCCGAGGGCCTTTGTTCCGAACGGAGAGGTAGGCTCGGGATTTTCTATGAAATCAACCTCGAGATGGGGATGGTCCATAAAGGTCGAGAGCTTGTAATCAAGCAGGTTGTTGTTGAGCGGACGTCCGGTCTTCTCATCGAAGAGGAGCTGCTCGGAAAGTCCGTAGCCGATGGCCATCGACATGCCGCCGTGTACCTGGGCTTCCGCGAGAGCGGGATTGATCAGCTTGCCGCAGTCATGAACGTTCAGGCTCTTGTTCAGCGTGATCTTGCACATCGGGATATCAACGGTGATGTCAACGAAGGAGCAGCCGAACGAGTAGGCGTTGTTGCGGATCGTATAGGTCGATTCGGCGGTGATATGCTCGCTGTCTGCGGGATTGTACTGAACTTGCTTCGCGAGTTCCGCAAGACTCATAAGTATTTTGCCGTCGGTGATGCGGACGATGTTGCCGTCCTCGATCTCGAGATTGTAATCGTCCTGGCGGGTGAGCTGCGAAGCACGCTTTAATATCTTGTCCCTAAGGATGTTGCCGGTCTGGGTGATCGAGAAGCCCGCCACGTAGGTCTGACGCGATGCGTAAGCACCGAGACCGGTGGGAGTGATATCGGTATCCTGACACGAAACAACGTGTACATCCTTGTAGCTCTTAAGTCCGAGTACCTCGGCGGTCATCTGGGCGTAAGCCGTATCGGCGCCCTGACCTATCTCTGTCTCGCCGCACTGCATAGTCACGGTTCCGTCGAGATTGAGCTGCATGCGGTTTGAAGAAGTCTCGAGCGAGATCGGGTAAACCGCTGTGTTGTACCAGAAGGTGGCGACTCCGACAGCGCGTCTTACATCGCCCTTGTCATTGGCGTATTCAGCCTTTCTGCGGTCGTAGTCGAAATCCTTTTTGCCCTTTTCGAGACACTGTCTGAAGGAATCGAAGTAATTGACATTCTTTGAGAATCCGTCCTCGAACTGATCGGGCATGATGACCTGCATGCGGTATTCGATCGGGTCGCGGCCGAGCGCGCGTGCGCAGTCGTCGATATTGCTCTCGTCGGCAAATGAAGCCTGCGGCATGCCGTAGCCTCTCATCGCGCCGGCAACGGGACGGTTCGTGTATACCGTGTAGCTGTCGCATTCATAATTGGGGCAGGGATAATGCTGCGGGAACGAGCCCATCGCCTTTGCCACGATCGAGTGGCCGTGCGAAGCGTAAGCGCCCTGGTTCGAGAAAAGCTCCACCTTGCGTGCCGCGATATCGCCGTTCTGCTTAAGCCAGGTTGTGATGTGGAAGCGGATCGCATGACGGACGCGGTTCGAAACGAAGGTCTCTTCACGCGAGCAGTCGATACGCACCGGTCTTCCTCCGACCTGGGTGGTGCACCAGCAGCAGAGAGGCTCGTAAAGAGCGTCCTGCTTATTGCCGAAGCCGCCGCCGATGTACGGTTTGATCACGTGGATATCGGCCCACGGACGGCCTATCGCCTGTGCGCAGACACGTCTGATGATATGCGGGATCTGTGTGGAAGCAACGCAGACTATGCGGCCGTTCTCTTCGTAAGCGAAGCAGCCGTGATTCTCAATGTGGCAATGCTGTACCGTGGGCGTGTCGTACCAGCCCTCGACCTTGATCAGGCCGGGCTCTTTGATCGCCTCGGGATAATTGCCCGTATAATTCGAAGTGTGCTTTAAGATATTGTTGGGAAATTCGTCATGAAGCAGCGGAGCGCCGTCCTTCATGGCTTCCTGCGCGTCAAGAACAAAGGGCAGCTCCTCGTACTCGACCTCGAGCGCGCGAACGCCCTGAACCGCGGCAAGTTCGGTCTCCGCGATAACCACAGCCACGTCATCCCCATAATAACGGATGTGCTTATTCAGCAGATGCCTGTCTGCAACGTCCTGATGCGAAGGGTCCATGGACCACGGATGACCCGCGGTCGGGAAGCAGATATCGGGAGCGTCAAAGCAGGTGAGAACCTTCACCACTCCTTCGATCGCCTCCGCTTTTGTTTTGTCGATCGCTTTTACGAAGCCGTGCGCGATCGTGGAATGTTTGATCCTGACAAAGAGGGCGTTCTGGGGCACAAGGTCCTCGTAGTACCTGGTACGGCCCGTGACTTTGTCAAATGCATCGACTCTTATTACGCTTTCACCGGTTTTCATAAGTTCTTGATCCTCCTTCTCCAAAGAAAGAACTTTACCAAACTAAAAATATTATAGCACGGGCAAAAGATTTTTTATACCCCCTTTTGCCGAATTTGTGTAGTTTTTTTGCAAGGGTTGTATAATTTGTCGGCGGGATTTAAAATCTTAACGGGGATTTGTCTGTACAAAAAATGGACGGCAGGTAAAAAAATTGTATAAGTCTAACAAATTTTGTGATATACTGAAGATAAGTAAGGGGGTCACCGCGCTGACAGGCTCGGGCGGCAAAACTTCGCTGATGATGAGACTCGCGGAGGAGCTGTGCGAACGGGGCAGAACGGTGATCTGTACGACCACGCATATCATGCGGCCGCAGGGTATACCGACGGTCGGTACCGAAGAGGAGCTTGAGACAGAACTTGAGCTTCAGGATGAATGCCGCAGGAAAATGTGCGGGCAGCAGGGTGAGCCCGGGAAACCGGTCCCCGTATGCATCGGAAGTCCGGCAAAGGAGCCCGAAAAACTTGCGGCGCCCGGGATCCCGATCGGGAGACTGGCTGAGGTCGCCGACTATGTACTGGTCGAGGCGGACGGAGCGCGCAGGTTTCCGCTCAAATGTCACGCGGCGCATGAACCCGTGATACCTGCGGAGGCGGACAGGGTGATACTGGTCATCGGACTGTCCGGGATCGGGAAAAAAGTCTGTGAAGCAGTGCACAGACCGGAGCTTTTTAAGGAATATACCGGACTCGGGACTGAGGATACGGTGACAGCGGCTGCCGTGGCAGAGGCAGTGCGGGCGGAACTGCCGGGGATCATGCGTGGCCGGGTGAACGAGAATAAGTTATACATTTTTATAAATCAGGCTGATACCGATGAAGACCGGGCTGTTGCGGACGGACTGGCAGCAGAACTTGCGGACTACAGGTGTTTTGCCGGAGCGGTAAGGAACGGAGAGATACATGAAAATACTCATAAAGGGCGCGGGTGACTTAGCTACCGGGATCGCATACAGACTTAAGCGCTGCGGCCATGACATACTGATGACCGAGACGGCGATACCCACCACGGTACGCAGGACCGTCGCTTTTTCAAGGGCGGTGTACGAGGGCAGCGCGGAAGTTGAGGGCATAGAAGCGGTGCTGGCAGGCAGCGCCGGTGAAGCTGAGAGGGTCATTGCCTCGGACAGAGTGGCTGTGATCGCGGATCCCGAGGCTGCCGTCAGGGAGGAGTTCGCACCGGACATTGTTATTGACGCGATAATCGCGAAGAAGAATCTCGGAACGACTATAAACGACGCCGGACTTGTGATCGGAGTGGGCCCCGGTTTTACGGCGGGCGTTGACTGTCACTGCGTGGTGGAGACAAAGAGAGGCCATTACCTCGGAAGGACGATCTACAGCGGGAGCGCGATCCCGAATACCGGGATCCCCGGAGAGATAGGCGGCTATTCGGTCGAGAGGATCATACGCGCGGGTGCCGACGGAGAATTTCATCCGATCAGACAGATCGGCGAGAAGGTCCTTGAGGGAGACGTTGTCGCGGAATCGGGCGGCGTGGAGATCAAAGCGCTGATGCCCGGCATTATCCGCGGCATGCTGCAGGAAGGCGTGCAGGTACACGCCGGGATGAAGTGCGGCGACATTGACGCGAGATGCGAGGTCTCGCATTGCTACACGATCTCGGACAAGGCGCGCGCGATAGGCGGCGGAGTGCTCGAAGCCGTGTCGCGTTATGAAGAGAGACTTAAAGGCACCGGGATCATTGTCCTGGCCGCGGGCGAAGGAAGAAGATTCGGCTCGAACAAGCTGGTGGCGGAGATCGACGGACGCAGGATGTTCGAGCATTGCCTGGAAGCGGCGGCAGAGACCGGCTGCAGAAGGACGATCGTCACAGGTTATGATGAGATCGCACAGCGCGCGGAGGAACTCGGTTTCTCGGTAGTTTATAATCGCCGTCCGGAGCTGGGGATATCGGAGTCGATAAAACTGGGCCTCGCGGAAATGAAGGACTGCAAGGCGCTGTTGTTTACCGTCTGCGACCAGCCGGGAGTGACTGCGGATACTTTCAAAAGACTCCTCCGGGCATATGCAGCGGGAGACAGGGACCTCGCGTGCATGGGGCACGGCGAGGATATGCTCGGCAATCCCTGCCTTTTCGGAAGAAAGTATTTTGCGGAGCTGGAAGAGCTCACGGGAGATGTCGGCGGCAAGCGCGTGATCATGAAGCACCGCGGCGAGCTGGTCGTGGTAAATGCAAGCGACGCGGAGCTTGAAGACGTAGACTATAACAAAAACGGAAATTAAGGCAGCGGCTGAACGGCTGTGAACAGGGGTATGTATCGGGGAGGCATAAAATATGTCAACTTTCTATGTGAACGGAAAAGAATACACGAGCGATTCGAAGCAGAAACTCCTTCGTTTTCTGCGTGACGAACTGCGCCTTACGTCCGTGAAGGACGGCTGCAGCGAGGGCGCGTGCGGTGCGTGCACGGTCATCATCGACGGCGAGACCGTGAAGGCGTGCGTTCCGGGTCTCGACAGGCTGGACGGAAGGCATATCATTACGGTCGAAGGTCTGTCCGAGTGGGAGACGAAGGTATTTACCTTTGCCTACGGTGAAGCGGGCGCGGTCCAGTGCGGCTTCTGCATTCCGGGCATGGTCCTGTGCACAAAGGCGCTTCTTGACAAGAACCCCAATCCCACAGAGGAAGAGATAAAGTACGCCCTTCGCAACAATTACTGCCGCTGCACGGGCTATGTGAAGATAATCGC
>CAMZAI010000086.1 GCA_947304065.1 uncultured Clostridia bacterium
CCGAACGCCCTGATATATAAACGAAAAACAAACCGATGAGCACCGTCGATATCACCGTTAAGATAATATTGCTCACCGGTTTTTTGTCTTTATTGTTCATTTTACAACGCCCTTCATATAGCACCTGTGGCACATCGCGACATAAGCGTCGTCGGCACCGATCAGAATCTGCTCTCCGTCATAGATGACCCTGCCGTCGCGGTATCTGGCGTTCATCGTAGCCTTACGGCCGCATTTGCACATGGTCACGATCTCGATGATCTTGTCGGCAACCTCGAAGAGTCTCTTGCTGCCCTCGAAGAGCTCTGCCCTGAAGTCCGCGCGCAGACCGTAGCACATGACCATGGTGCCGGCGTCAACGATCTCACGAAGTTCGTCGACCTGAGCCTTTGTCAGAAACTGTGCCTCATCCACGATGATATTGTCATAATATGCGGGCAGTGTGGGAAGCACCTCACGGATAGTCTGGTTGGGTGCGATAAGAATGGCTTCGGCCTGAAGACCGGCTCTGGACTTGATGATATTCGCGCCGTCACGCGTATCGATGCTGGGCTTCATCATGGCGACTTTCTTGCCCTTTTCCTCGAAATTAAAGCGTGTCATCAACGCGTTCGCAGACTTCGATGCCCCCATAGCACCGTAATAGAAATACATTTTCATAGAAGTATCCCCTCTCCGATTTTGTACATAATCTCATGATAGCATTTTCGTTTTTTGACTGCAAGTAAATGACGCAGACTATCACGTCTGCGTCAGAACTGTCTGTACTGATATTTTTATGCAAGTTCCTTTAAGAACTCTCCGATCCTTGAAAGGCCCTTCTCAATGTTCTCCATGCTTGTCGCGTAACTTAAGCGGATATGCGTCGGGAAACCGAAGTCAGAGCAGGGAACAACGGCAACGTTATAGTCGTTTAAGAGGATGTCGGCAAGGCCGAACACATCTCCCACTTTTTTGCCCCTGCAGCTCTTTTCAAAGGTCTCGCTCACGTCAACGAACGCATAGAAAGCGCCGGTAGGCTTGATCATCTTAACGTAAGGCAGCTCGCTCACGAGCTCGTACATACGCTCACTGCGCTTCATGAATTCGGACTTCATGAACGCTACCTTATCCTGAGGGCCGTCAAGAGCCTCAAGCGCTGCCTTCTGAGCGATCGAGCAGGGATTTGAGGTCTGATGGGACTGTATGCTTCCGATAGCCTTCGCTATCTCGGGAGCCGCTCCGATGTAGCCTATTCTCCAGCCTGTCATCGCGTATGACTTTGCCATACCGGAGCAGGTAATGGTGCGCTTATATATCTCATCGTTGAACGATGCGATGCTCACGGGCTCCTCTCCTGTATAGATAAGGTTCTCGTACATTTCGTCGGAAATGCAGTAGATATCCTTCTCAACTATAACCTTCGCCAGAGCCTCAAGCTCTTCGCGGCTGTAGATCATGCCGGTAGGATTGTTCGGAGTATTGAGGACAAACGCCTTTGTCTTCGGTGTAACGGCCGCCGCAAGCATGTCCGCGGTGATCTTATAGTTTGTGTCTGCATCACAGCGTACAAATACGGGTACGCCGCCCACGAGCTTTACCATCTCGGGATAGCTCAGCCAATAAGGCGCGGGAATGATAACTTCATCGCCGGGGTTGATGAGTGCGGTAAAAATATTGGTAAGGGAATGCTTTCCTCCGTTGCTGATAACGATCTGGTTCGGCTCATAATGCAGATGATTAAAGCTCTCAAACTTTCTGCATACGGCCTGCTTGAGCTCCATGATGCCGCTGGCCGCGGTATACTTCGTGAAACCTTCGTCAATAGCCTTCTTCGCGGCTTCGCATATATTCTTGGGCGTCACGAAATCGGGCTCTCCGGCTCCGAAACTGACTACATCGATCCCCTTTGCCTTCATCTGCTTTGCCTTGTCGGAAATGGCAAGTGTGGATGAGGGCTTAACCCCTTTTGCTCTTTCAGATAATCCCAGCATAATGAACTTCCTCGTTTCGTTTTCTGAATTGTGTGGGTGCCTGTCACCAGTCCTTCACGCACGGACATTTGAACGTCCCGCGCGTCCACATAAGCTGAATTATAATGAAACGTATCTGTCGTGTCAACAGTTTTCTTATGTTTTTATCAGAAGCACTTCTTACAGTGCTCCTGCTTACAGGTCGCGACCTCGCCGCACTTGTAGCAGACCTCGTTCTTGCTGAAGCCGTCCCTGAAATAATCCTCGATATTCTGATAAGTCGAATCAGCGATATTCGCAAGCGCTTCATTGGTCAGGAACGCCTGATGCGAGGTAAGGATTACGTTCGGCATCGAGATCAGACGCGCGAGAACATCGTCGTTTACGATATGATTCGAGTAATCATGGAAGAATACATCCGATTCCTCCTCGTATACGTCGAGGCAGGC
The DNA here is from genome assembly GCA_947304065.1 of uncultured Clostridia bacterium. Taxonomy (GTDB): domain Bacteria; phylum Bacillota; class Clostridia; order Lachnospirales; family Lachnospiraceae; genus RUG11977. The sequence continues at coordinate 2,402 of CAMZAI010000086.1, forward strand.
CGCTCCGATCTTACGCTGTTTGATGCCTTCTACGAGCGCCTCCGAATCGATCAGCGCTCCGCGGGAAGTATTGATCAGTACCACGCCCTTCTTCATCTTCGCGATCGAATCGGCGTTTACCATATGTCTGTTCTCGTCGGTCAGCGGACAGTGGAATGAAATGATATCGCTCTTCTCCCACAGTTCATCGAGGTCTACATAATCGATCCCGCTGTCCTTCATCGGGAATTTGTCGTACGCAATGATATTCATGCCGAATCCGCGGCAGATGTCCATGAAAATGCGTCCGATCTTACCGGTTCCGACGATGCCGACGGTCTTGCCGTGCAGGTCGAAACCCGTAAGCCCGTTCAGGCTGAAGTTAAAGTCCTTTGTCCTGATATAAGCCTTGTGAATACGCCTGATGGAGGTAAGCAGCAGCGCCATCGCATGCTCAGCAACGGCGTACGGCGAATAAGCCGGAACACGCACGATATGGATCTTCCCGTAGGCGTATTCCACGTCGACGTTATTATATCCCGCGCAGCGTAAAGCAATAAGCTTTACACCCATTCTCACGAGCTTGTCGATGACCTTTTTGTTCACATCGTCGTTAACGAACACACATACCACATCCGCGCCTTCGGCGAGCTTCACGGTATCCTTGGAAAGTCTGGTCTCGTAGAAAGTAACCTCATACTTTTCCTTCGGGTCTGCCGCTTTGAATGACGCGATATCGTACTCCTTTGCATCAAAAAACGCTACTTTGATCTTCTCTTCGCCCATAATATCATACCTCCTTCTAAAACAAGCCGGTGTTGTTGACACCGGCTTGTTCTGTTTTCAATTTAAATATTATTTTGCGTAGTCTGTTACCCTGCTCTCTCGGATGACATTAACCTTGATCTGGCCGGGATACTCAAGCTCTTCCTCGATCTTCTTCGAGATATCACGAGCCATAAGTACCATCTCGTCATCGTTGACCTGTTCGGGAACGACCATAACGCGTACCTCTCTACCCGCCTGGATAGCGTAGGCCTTTTCGACCCCTTTGAAGCCATTTGTAATATCTTCTAACTGCTTTAATCTGCTGGTATAAGTCTCAAGCGTCTCGCGGCGTGCGCCGGGACGTGCTGCAGAGATAGTATCTGCGGCCTGGACAACGCATGCGATAAGCGACTGGAACTCGACATCGCCGTGATGTGCCTCAACGGCGTTGATAACGATATTCGACTCCTTGTACTTACGGCAAAGGTCAACACCGATCTGTACATGCGTGCCTTCCATCTCCTGGTCGATAGACTTACCGATATCATGCAGAAGTCCCGCACGCTTCGCAAGTCTTACATCGAGTCCGAGCTCACCCGCAAGATGTCCGGAAAGAAGCGAAACCTCGATCGAATGCTTTAACGCGTTCTGACCGTAACTGGTTCTGAACTTCATCTTACCGAGAAGTCTTACGAGCTCAGGATGGAGATTGTGAACGCCTGTCTCGATAAGGGCGGATTCACCGGCCTCACGGATGGTCTGTTCAACTTCCTTCTGTGCCTTCTCGACCATTTCCTCGATCCTGGCCGGATGAATGCGGCCATCGACGATAAGTCTCTCGAGTGCGATCCTGGCGATCTCACGACGGACGGGATCAAACGCTGAAAGAACAACAGCCTCGGGTGTATCATCGATGATCAGGTCAACGCCCGTCATGGTCTCTAAGGTACGGATATTACGTCCCTCACGACCGATGATGCGTCCCTTCATCTCATCGCTGGGCAGCTGTACTACAGTGATAGTAGCTTCTGCCACATGATCGGCTGCCGTCTTCTGGATGGCGTTAATGATAAGCTCCCTGGCCTTTTTATCGGCCTCTTCCTTCGCTTTCTGCTCCAGATCCTTGATCAATACGGCGGTTTCATGCTTTACATCGTCTTCAACAGTTTTAATAAGATATTCCTTAGCTTGTTCGGAGGTCAGTCCCGAGATCTTCTCAAGTTCCTGAACCTGCTTCTCATGAGTGGCTTCGATTTCCTCTCTGATACGATCAAGTTCAAGCTCCTTGGCTGCGATCCTGGCTTCTTTCTTTTCATTCTGCTCTATTTTGCGGTCAAGTGTCTCTTCCTTCTTCAGCACACGCTGTTCGTAATGCTGAACCTCTGCCTTGCGTTCCTTGGTCTCACGATCAAGTTCTTTCCTGGCACGGATCGATTCTTCCTTAACCTCAACCAGAGCTTCACGCTTACTGGCTTCAGCTGCCTTGTTGGCCTCGTCGATGATCTCCTTCGCCCTGCTCTCGGCAGTACCGATGGTAGTCTCATCCGCCTGGATCTTCTTCTTTACCGCAACCTTCGCGGAAAGGATCCAAGCAATAACTCCGCCCACAAGAAGTCCAATAAGTGCGCCTATTGCAATATAAGCTGCCATTTAGGAGCACCTCCTGAAAATAAATATTAAATTGTAATTGTAGTTCGCACTACAACAGTATAATTTTATTAAATATAAATATTGATGTCAAGGGGTTTTTCAATCAGCGAGCATCCTCATCATCAGATGTATCTCGTCCTTGTGTACAGCGTTGTTGTAGACGTAAAGGATCGCACAGACGCCGTCTTTTTTGTCATTCTCGATGAACGCGAATTCGACTCTGTGATTGTATCTGTTCACGTTTCTCTCGGTATAGCTGCCGGTATAATATGTAAAATCGGCGTAATCAGTCGACTTCTTTGTGATCTCGATATCCCTGTCGAAGAACGGGATATAAGAACTGTACATCGAAAGGTGCTTATTGCAGAGAATATCCTCTACGATGGCCTTTCTGACCTTCTTCATGTTCGAGATGTCGGTCGGCTTTTCGAGGTAGCTTTCGTCGACATAGAACACGAACAGACTCTCGGCAATCCCGTCTCCGGTCAGCTCGTTCAGCTTATACTGATAACCGGGAACGTTCGGGAGCTCGCGCTCAACCTTCGTCCAGCCGGCAGGTATCCTGTAAGCGAATTCGCCTTCGATATTCCTGCTTATCATCGATATCTTGTCGATTCCGACGCCGTTTATCGTCATATAGTACATCTCTGACGCCGTCGTCATGCCCGTAGCCTCTATTTTATCGGCTTTGATCTCGATATCGTTCGACCAGAAGGTCGAAATGTCGATCTTGCCGTAGACCCTTACGGTCGAGCCGATCTCAATGCCCGCAAGCGCGTAAAGCGCGTTCGATGAAGAGCATTTGATGCTCCTGCTGTAAGTGTTGTCATTGTCTCTGATATAGAAGACCTTATTGTTGTTTTCTTTGCCCGTGAGTTTCGCGTAAACCACCATGTAGTTTCCGTCGTATGTATTCTGGGCGTTGTTCGCGTTCAGGAAAAATGCCGACAGGAGTTTATATGCGGTCGTACACCTGTAAACCCTCGTATCTTCGACATCGAGAGCTATCCCGCTGTATCCCGAGGCGTTCGTCGTCATAAGGCCGAGCAGCATGATGAAGATCAGCATGAATGCCGCCGGCTTCTTTAAAAACCGTGTCATCTGCTCACCCCCCAGTTCTTGTCGAATTCAGGCTCATACTTAATTACGGGAGGTTCCGCGAACCTTTCGTTAAGGTATGCGACCATGAATCTCATAGTATGGGCTTCGGCGTAATCTCCCACGATCACTATCTCTTTGCCCTCAATGTCCTTAAAAGCGCCGTCCAGAGCCTGTATCGCTCTCTCCTTCAATGAATTCGTGTCTTTATCATAAATAAACGACAGACCGCCGCAGCGTATCTCATTGTTGTAGATCTCGATCACATATTTTCCGTCAGTCTCAACAGTGTCGGTCTTGGGCGGGTTGGGGTTGTTCGGATCGTCATCACCGATACCGGGCTTAGGAGCCGGCGTAACATAAGCGCCGTCGTCGGTACTGCCCTCCTGACCTGTCTCGGTGCTGTGGATGAGCTCGTCCAGGTCGATCAACGGCTCGCCGTTCCAGGTAATGATCTTCGCATCGGCGCCTAAGAAGCCCGCGAGCAGCAAAACGCAGAGAATACACGCCAGCACTATACCGTATTTCTTTTTCATGCGTATCCCCTGCCTTTCTTTAAAGATTCATCAAACTCTCATTGTCCGAAGACAACTTCCTCGACCGAAGCGCCGTTTGATGAAAGCACCTCGCGTACATGATGATAAACCGATGAAACTGCGTAATCGTCGATCAGCCTGAAGGCCCTTCCTGTCGAGGCGTATTCCTTCAGCACAGCGTCAGCGCTTTCATAATCCCCATCGCTGCAGTCATATACGGTTTCTCCGACGGTGACCTCAAAGCCCCTGACGGTAACTTCGACATAGACCACGCCGCCATGATCGGCGCTGGTCCCGGGCGAGGTCTGTTTGTCATCCTGCCCTTCATGCTCGCCTCTTCCGGCCTCGGAGAAAATGGGATTTTTACCGTTCGGCCCGTATTCCTTCACGGCGATTATCACTATTGCGATGACCAGCCCGAGGAACAAAATGATCCTGATCAGCCTCGTGAGCGGATTCTTCGCCGGATTCCTAACGCTGACATAGATCAGCAGCGTCAGTATTACGATCAGGATTATGAGTGTGATAAGCGGTTTGTCCATAAATGAGTTCACCTTGTAAATACGTTGTCATACTGCGAGGCAAGATACTCGAAAATATTGGAAATGGCGGTCTCATCCCTGTAAAGGATGCTCTCGTCCCCGCGGTTCAGCGACAGGATGACCGGAACTGATACGCCGTCCGACGCCTCCTCGATGATGCCTGTCAGATACTTCTGCAGGCTTGCATAGCCTTCTGCCTCATTGGCCGCGGTCACGGGTATCCTGACCAGCTCGCTGCCTTCGTCTATTCCCGCGGTGACTATGACGGTCCTGTCCGAGATCCTCGTCGAAGAATCGAAATAAGCCACTACGTCCACAAATCTCACATACTGCTCCGTATTCTCGAACGCTTCCGTATGCTGTCTGTAATACTCCTGCAGCGCATCGGACTCCCTCAGACTCGCGTCTGCCGCTTCGATCATCTCTTCGGCCTTGGCTGCCGCCTCTTTGGTGTCATCCGAAAGAAGCTTCTGTCCGCACATGACGATAAGCAGCACGATGAAGATTACATCGAGCAGAGACGTCAGGTCTATGACAAAATCTGTTTTGGAATTTCTTTTTCTCATATGTTCACGCCTTTGTATGCTGCTTTCTAAGCTCAATAAACTCCTGGTGATATCTGTCGTTGTCAGCGAATTCGATCTCGGTCTCGTTTATCGTTCTCGAAACCTTGAGCGCCGTGTATGCTTTAAGGATAATGGTCATGATGAGGGCGAAAAGCGTGGAAGAAAGCGCCGTGGCTATCGCTCCGGTCATGCCGTCAATGCCCTCCGCGCTGATCTGCATCATAAGTCCCACAACTGTTCCTAAGATACCGAGCGAAGGGAATACGGGGATCAGCTGCACAAGCGTGTCTACGCCGGCGCACTGCTCCTCGAACTTACGCTTCTGCGCGAGCACGTCCTCTTCGTTGATATAGCCCGAATCGGATGAGATCGTCGGAAGTCCGTCCGAATCGGTCGTGTACTTTTTATGCTTGACCTCAAAGGTCTTGCGGATCTGAACAAGCCCGGCCTCAAGCTCCTTTTTCCGTGCAGCGAGCTGCAGGATTATTATGACGCCTGCGGCGATGATGATCACATTGAAAATGATGCTCGAAACATCTCCGAAACACAGTTCCCAGATTGCCTTCATAAGAATCTCCTTTATTTATCCTTTCCCTTTTGTCGGTGCCTTCGTGGGCAGAAGCCACGAAGGATCCCACATCATATTGTCAACGGGTGCGATAAGAACTCGTCCCGTGCCTCTGTATACATTTACCAGGCCTTCCTTGGATACCGCGGAACCGATCAGAGTCTTCGTAGTCCTCTCGACCGTGAACTTAAGTCCGTCCGACCACGCCACAGCCATGCTTCCGTCTATTTTAAGGACATCGTCCTTGAGGTCCACGGTGATCAGCTCCTCGCGCGGTACACGGCTCTCAAGCGCCACAATGCCCTTCCCGGTGAGTCTGGTGTTGAACAGGCCTTCTCCTCCGAGCAAAGCCGAGGAAACGGTGTTTCTGGCCGCTACGGACAGTTCTATCGAGTCCTCGCAGGCAAGGAACATACCGTCTTCGATGATAAGCTTTCCGTCCCATTCAGCGAGATCCTCGAGGATCACGTATCTGTAGGTCGGTTCGAGAACCACGGCACCTGTGCCGGAAAAGCGGGGCTTGATCGCGGTCTCTCCAGTTACCGTGCTTCCCACGACCTTTTTGAAGAAATCGCCCGCGCCCTTTAAATCCGTCGTGGACTCCACGGCGCCCATCATCATCTGCATGGCGCCGGCCTGAAGGATAACGGCGGATTTATCGAGCCTCGCGACCAGCTGACGCTTTCTCACGTTCATCTGCGAAGCGAAATAAGCCATCATCGCGCTGTACTCATTAACCGAGACGTCGTGCTCGTATTCGTAAACCATAAAGCAGCCCCGTTCCTCCGTTTTTTTGCGGAGGGGCGAGTCGTTCAAAATATCGGATCTGATCATATCAGAGGCTCCTTATTGTACACGTCCGGCTAAAACTGCCGGGCCGGGCACTGTTATCATATAATCATTTACTCAGCATCAGCTTTGCGGAGATCACGGTAGAGATCAGGTTGTGCTCGTAGAAGTATCTGAGCACGGGATTCTCCTGAATATGACCGATGACCGCAGCGCCCCATTCGGTCGCTGCGAATACCGATACCAGGCCGCAGAACGCCCAAACGATTATGATACCTTCGGCGCATCCGATGAGCAGTCCGCCGATCTTGTTGACCGCGTTGAGTCCCGGAAGCGTGAAGAACTTGTTGAGCAGCCATACCGCAACCAGACAGATGATCAGCACGCCGATCAGCGTTACGATATACGCAATACCCGTAATGACGGTCGTGGTGACCTTGTCATAGAGGGCATCTACCATGTCGGCGCTCTTCCTGTTCACGCTGTCGCCGGTCTCGCTGATGTATGTCTTGAACATCTCCTCGAGGCCCGAAGGAAGCTTCAGATCCTCTACCTTTCCGTTCAGATCGTTGATATCCGCGTTGGGTACATTAATGTTCAGCGTCTGGCTGACCTTCTCGTGTACCTTCTCACGAAGCTTTTCGTTATTGTTCAATGCATTCGCGACCGTAGGCGCAAACATAAGCGTAAGCGCGATAACAATGATGGCGCCGGCAAAATGCCATACGGACTTGATAAGTCCCCTGACATAGCCGAGGACTGCCAGTCCGACTACTATAAGCAATGCGATCAATGCGGTAAGATTCATATTCTCTCCCATCCGTGTCTGCATCAGACACTGTAAATACATATAGAATATTTTACTTTTTTCTGACGGAAATGTAAAGCAAAAGCAAAGAAGTCCGGGGTGAGCCGGACTTCTTGAATAATCGTGAATATTTACTTGCTCAGGAACTCATCGATCGACTTGGCCGCAAGCTTGCCTGCACCCATTGCCGAGATAACGGTTGCCGCGCCTGTAACCGCGTCGCCGCCTGCATATACAGCATCGCGGGAGGTCAGGCCGTCTTCGTTAACAATGATGCCGCCGTGCTTATTGACCTCAAGGCCCTTGGTGGTGTTCTTGATGAGCGGGTTGGGTGAAGTACCGATCGAGATAACAACCGTATCAACATCGAGAACGAACTCCGAACCCTCTACAGGGATAGGTCTTCTCCTGCCCTTCTCGTCAGGCTCGCCAAGCTCCATCTTGATGCACTTCATGCCTGTTACGAAGCCGTTCTTAGGGTCTCTGGGATTCTCGGGATTGTTGTAGCCGAGTATCTCAACGGGGTTGTTGAGGAGCTTGAAGTCGATGCCCTCTTCCATTGCATGCTCAACTTCTTCCTTACGTGCGGGAAGTTCTTCGAGCGAACGGCGGTATACGATGTATACATGCTCAGCTCCGAGGCGGAGTGCGGTACGTGCAGCGTCCATCGCTACGTTTCCGCCGCCGACAACGGCTACCTTGCCGCCCTTCATGATGGGAGTAACGGGATCGTCCCTGTAAGCCTTCATGAGGTTGCTTCGGGTAAGGAACTCGTTAGCGGAGTAAACGCCCTTTAAGCTCTCTCCGGGGATTCCCATGAAGTTCGGGAGTCCTGCGCCCGAGCCAACGAACACAGCCTCATAGCCCTGCTCGAAGAGCTCGTCGATGGTAAGAGTCTTGCCGATTACAACGTTAGTCTCGACATCTACGCCGAGAGCCTTTAATGTATCAACTTCCTTGGCAACGATGGCCTTGGGAAGACGGAACTCGGGGATACCGTAAACAAGCACGCCGCCTGCTGTATGGAGTGCCTCGAAGATGCTCACTTTGTAGCCCTTCTTGGCAAGGTCGCCCGCGCAGGTAAGTCCGGAAGGACCGGAACCGACGATAGCCACCCTGTGGCCGTTAGACTTCGGTGCTGCGGGTGCTTCCTTTGAGTTCTCGTTATGCCAGTCAGCAACGAATCTCTCGAGGCGTCCGATGCCGACGGGCTGGAACTTGATGCCGAGGGTACATTTGCTCTCGCACTGTGTCTCCTGGGGGCATACACGTCCGCATACTGCGGGAAGTGATGATGTCTCATTGATGATCTTATATGCTCCCTCGTAGTCCTTTTCCTTTATCTTCTGGATAAACTCGGGGATATGGATGTTAACGGGGCAGCCGGATACGCAGGGCTGGTTCTTGCAGTTTAAGCATCTGTTAGCTTCCTCAACTGCGATCTCCTCTGTGTAGCCCAATGCTACCTCTTTGAAATTATGTGCTCTTACCTCAGGCGCCTGGGTAGGCATCTCATGTTTTGTAGGATTAATAGCCATTCTAATT
>CAMZAI010000087.1 GCA_947304065.1 uncultured Clostridia bacterium
ACGGTATATTCGCCCTTCTCATCCTTGTACCAGTTTGCGTACGAAGGGATCGAAGCGGCTTCCGCAGAATTCTTATCCACACGTCTGGCATTGACCAGAGTAACATATCCCTCGTCGGTCTCGGGCTTTTCGTCCATGAGCTTAAAGATACGGTCTCCGCCCGCCAGTGCCATGATGATCGAATTGATCTGCATGCTTATCTGGTTGATGGGCATATTCAGCTGGCGGTTGAAGGTCAGGTAGCTGATGAGCGCTCCGAGGCCGAGACCGCCGACTCCGTTGATCGCCATCATACCGCCGACGATAGCCAGGACAACATAGCTGACGTTGCCGAGCTGCGCATTGATGGGCATGATGATATTGGCAAAACGGTTTGCGTTGTATGCGCTGTCAAACAGTTCTTCGTTCAGTTTGTCAAAATCACGGATATTCTCGTCCTCATGGCAGAATACCTTTACAACCTTCTGTCCGGACATCATTTCCTCAACGAAACCGTTCAAAGCGCCGACAGCCTTCTGCTGCTTTACAAAGTACTTACCGCTCTGTCCGGATATCTTTTTGGTGGTATAGAGCATGATCGCGATCATGGCTACCGAAACCAGCATCAGCTGCCAGCTCAGGAGTATCATGCTGATCGTTACGCTGACGATGGTAATGATACTGTTCAGGAACTGCGGGATACTCTGGGATATCATCTGTCTCATCGTATCAACGTCATTCGTATAGAGCGACATGATGTCACCGTGCGAATGAGTGTCGAAATACTTGATGGGCAGCGACTCCATATGTTCGAACATATCATCCCTGAGCTTTCTCTGGAAGCCCTGAGTGATCCTGACCATGATCCTCGCCTGTATGAAGCTCGCGAGAATACCTGTAAGGATGAAGCACGCCGTTACGAATATCTCGTGCGCCAGATCCGTAAATGTCAGCTCCCCGTTCCTGATCCCGGGGATATAAATGTCTATCAGCGTTCTGGTAAACAGAGTTCCCTTGACGGTCATGCAGTAAACGGTGATGCCGATACATGCCGCTACACATATCCACAGGAACAGATTATCCAGGATCATGTACTTGATCAGCCTTTTCAGGATCTTTCCCGGATCCTTAACCGTCGGCTTCATTCCTCTGGGCATAGGCCCACGTCCCGGTCCCGGCATTATCGCTCACCTCCTTCGTCAAAGTCTCCGTTGCCGCCTGTCTGAGATTCATAAACGTCGCGGTAGATCGGGTTATTCTTCAGCAGTTCTTCATGTGTGGCGAATCCGTTGATCTTTCCGTCTTCCATGACAATGATCCTGTCGGCGTTCATTACACTGGAGATACGCTGCGCGATAATAAGCTTGGTAGTACCCGGTATCTCTTCGGCAAATGCCTTGCGGATCTTTGCGTCGGTTGCCGTATCGACCGCGCTTGTACTGTCATCCAGGATAAGTATCTTGGGCTTCTTGACAAGAGCTCTCGCGATACAGAGTCTCTGCTTCTGGCCGCCGGATACGTTCGTTCCGCCCTGTTCGATGTAAGTATTGTACTTATCGGGCATCTTCTCGATGAACTCATCCGCGCAGGCAAGCCGGCAGGCCTTTTTGCACTCGGCTTCTATCGCGGCTGTTTCTTCGGGTGTCTCGGGCTTGTCATTCTGACCGCATTTCTTTCTAACGCCCCAGCGCAGGTTCTCCATAACGGTTCCGGAGAAAAGGACATTTTTCTGAAGAACAACGCTTACCTCATCACGGAGCACCTCAAGGTCGTAGTTTCTCACATCCTCACCGCCGACCAGGACGGCACCGTCATTGACGTCATACAGACGGCTGATCAGGTTGACGAGCGTGGACTTCGCGCTTCCCGTACCGCCTATGATGCCGATCGTTTCTCCTGCTTTGATCTTCAGATTGATATCGCTTAATACGTTTTCCTTGCCGTCCTTGTTATAACGGAAATTCACGTTTCTGAACTCGATGCTTCCGTCTTTTACTTCCATGATCGGTTTCTCGGGATTGGTTATATCGGGCTCTTCGGTCAGCACCTCATTGATACGTCTGACGCTCGCCGCGCTCATCGTAAGCATGATGAAGATCATCGAAAGCATCATCAGACTGAACAGGATGCTCATGCAGTATTGAAGCAGCGCCGTAAGATCACCAAGCTGAAGTTCGGTTTCCATCGAGTTTACGATCATCTTTGCGCCGAACCAGCTGATAAGCATCGTGCAGGTATACACGGTTATGCTCATCGCAGGGCCGTTAAAGGTTGTAAGCTTCTCCGCCGTGGAGAAGATCTTATAGATATTGTTGCTCGCGGTCTTGAACTTCTTTTTTTCATAGTCCTCACGGACATAAGCCTTTACCACGCGGATCGCGTTGACATTTTCCTGAACGCTCGCATTCAGCTCATCATACTTCGGGAATGCCTGTTCAAAGGCCTTCATCGCTTTGGAAATGATCAGCGCGAGGATACCACCGAGGATAACTACCGCCACCATGTAAATAAGCGCAAGCTCGGGCTTGATCGTAAATGACATGATCATCGCGATAACAAATGTCATGGGCGTTCTCATGCACATTCTCAGGATCATCTGGTATGCGTTCTGGACATTCGTGACATCGGTGGTAAGTCTGGTAACAAGTCCGGCTGTACTGAATTTATCGATATTTTTGAATGAGAATGTCTGGATCCTGTCAAACATGCCCTTTCTCAGATTCTTGGCAAAGCCGGCAGATGCCTTCGCTCCGAACACGCCTCCCAAAATACCTCCGGCAAGTCCGAACAGAGCCGCGACGACCATAAAGATACCGATCACGATGATATGGTTCATGTCGCCGACCACTTCGCCCAGCTCGTTTTTCTTATTGATGCCGTCGTTGACAAGAGATGCCATGAGCATCGGTATGATCATCTCCATCGCCACCTCGAGGATCATGGCGATAGGTGTCAGGAACGACTCTTTCTTATACTCCCTGACATAGGACAATAATCGTTTTATCAAGGTTACTACCTCCATGTTAAAAAAACGTTCTACTTAGCTTATTTTCTTACAAAACGCACCAAAAATCCACTAATTTTTCATAAAAAAACTCTAAGGTTTGTATGACCTTAGAGTTTTGTTTCTCAGATTTCCTTTATGTGTATCAGCTTCGACTTAAAATCGCCCCAGAAGCCGTCCGGCGCGTTGATGCCTGCGAACATCAGAGCATCGCCCTTGAGTTCGAGCACATTCTCGGTGCTGTCATCGGCAGTCTTGATATCAAATGTCGCAACGCGGTAGGTCTTCTCGGGATCGAGACCCTTGAGTCTGATGCGCCTCGACTTATAGTTGGGCTGATGGAGCACCTCTACGATCGTGAGTATTGCCTCGGTCTTATCCTTCGTAACGACCTCCCAGCAGTCCCAGAGCCCGTTCTCGAGGAAGGACGCGATGCGGTAATAATCGCCCTCGCGCACGATGTCGTTGAACTTGTGATACATCGCGATCTGCGCGGGGATCATCTCGCGATCCTCTTTCGGGATGCGCGTTACATCGAGCTCATAGCCGAAGGTTCCTGCGAGGGCCACATAGCCTCTCGTCTCAAAAGGCGTGGTACGTCCGACCTGATGGTTAGGGCAGTCGCTGACATGAGCGCCCATCGTCGACATCGGGTAGATGAGGGCCGTGCCCTGCTGTATCTTGAGTCTCTCGACCGCGTCCGCGTCATCCGAAGTCCAGATCTGGGGACCGTAATAGAGGATGCCGGGATCGAAGCGCGCTCCGCCGCCCGAGCAGTTCTCCAGCAGCAGATCGGGGAACTCGGTCACCAGTCTCTCCTGCAGCTCATAAACGCCCAGAACATAGCGGTGGAACAGTTCTCCCTGCGATCCGGCGTCGAGCATCGAGCTGCCCAGATCCGTGATCTGTCTGTTCATATCCCATTTCAGATACTCGATATTTGCGCTCTTTAAGATGCTGCGGACCTGATTGTAGGTGTAATCCACAACCTCGGGCCTCGACATGTCGAGCACGAACTGCGCGCGGCTCTGAACGCCCCTGCGTCCGGGGATATGGATCGCCCAGTCGGGATGCGCGCGGTACAGGTCGGAATCGGGTGAGATCATCTCGGGCTCCATCCAGATACCGAACTTCATGCCGAGCTTGTTGACCTCATCGACGAGGTACTTAAGTCCGCCGGGCAGTTTATTCTCATTGACGATCCAGTCTCCGAGCGAGCTGTCGTCAAAATTGCGCTTTCCGAACCACCCGTCATCCATTACCAGCATCTCGATACCGAGCCCGGAAGCCTCCTTCGCGATGGCGATCAGCTTCTCGGTCGTGAAATCAAAGTAGGTGGCTTCCCAGTTGTTGATCAGGATCGGCCTGCGTACATTCCTGTATTTGCTGCGGATCAGATGCTTACGGTAGAGGTCGTGGAAAGTCCTCGACATGGCGCCGATGCCCTCATGCGAGTAGACCATGACAACCTCGGGTGCGACGAACTCCTCGCCCGTATGCAGGTTCCAGCAGAAATCCTCGGGATTGATGCCCATCATGACACGCACGGTCTTGAACTGCGACTTTTCCGCCTGCGCGATGAAATTGCCCGAGTATACGAAGTTGAAGCCCCATACCTCGCCGGCGTCCTCGGTCGTGTTCTTATCGAGCAGCGCGATGAACGGATGCTCCTGATGGCTCGACTCGCCGCGTTTGCTGGAAACATAGTGCTTTCCGTAGCCGAGGCGGTTGCGGTCTATCGTTCTCTCTCTCGCCCACGAGCCGTGCAGGAAAATGGTATCGTAATCGCCGTCTTCAAAGTCTACACATGTAGAAAGAACCTTGGTCAGCTTGATATTTGCGTATTTGCCGGTATTCTTGACCCTGACGCTCCTCGTGATCGCGTCGACATCCTCGAACACGGTGTAAATGAGCGTAACTTCGAGCCCGTTGTAGGGATCGTCGGCTATGATCTCGAGCGTGGTGCACTCGTCATCTTTTCCGAAGGTCGCAGGCATGCCCTTGATCGCGGGCTTTCCCGAATAGATGATATGCGAACGGTATTCGAGCGAGGTCGCGGTATAGCCCTCGGGATTAAGCACCTTGAAGGAGTCGTCGCGGTAATCGCCGAGTCCGTGCGTCGCGTACTCAAAAGGCATGCAGTCGTTGAAGGAGCAGCGCTCGCGCTCGTTGTTCGACGGAACCGCCTTTCCGAAATCCGTGCGTGTCAGATCCGCGGTGCGGTAGTCTGACAGCCGTCTGCCGTAATACATGTGCAGCATGAAGCCCTCTTTGTCGACCAGCTCGATCATGTAGGAGGAATGCGGCGTGTCCAGTTTAAAGATCCGTTCGTTCTCGTAAAATACAATGCCCATAAGTCTTCTCCTTATACTTTAGATACCTTTCTCGTTTCTTTTATATGCGCATGCATCTTCAGGATCAGCTGCATCGCCGTACTGATTACAATGATGCCGAACGCGATCGCGCCGACTTCCATTACGAGCTTATAGCCGAAAAAACGGACCTGATCACTGTCGTCCATGACCAGATTGATCATCATCCTGTACAGATCGCCTCCGGGTACCATCGGCACGAGCATGGGAACGAGAAGGATGATAACGGGCGTTTTGGCAATGCGCGCCATGATCTCGGCAAAGGCCATGATCACCATGGTGGCTATAAAGCAGGCCAGAAAGACATTATCCGTCTGTGTGAAAACTATAAGATACGCGCCCCAGGTGATCGCTCCGCCCACAGCGGTAATGATCATCTTGCGGCCGTGAATGTTGAAAAGCAGTGAAAATCCTATCGCAGAGAAGATCGCTGCCATTATCTGTACAAAGTATTCCATGGCGTCTCCTCCGTTATCTGAATATCAGCATGGCCGATACGCAGCCCACGGCTATCGCAAAGGCCTTCAGCAGCGCGTCGCAGATTCCCATAAGGCCCGCGACGGTATCGCCTGTTATCACGTCTCTGATCGATGTGGTAAGCGCAAGACCCGGTATCAGGAGCATGATATTGCCCATGATGATACTGTCCATCGCCGCCGCGTCGATAAAATATGTCACGCCCTGAACGCACACCGTCATTACAAATGCGCTGACAAGGATCGCGATGATCGGACGGATCTTAAGTCTGTCCGAAAAGAGCATGCAGGTAACGAGTATTATGCTTACCGCGCCCGAGATCAGTGCCTCGATCCAGTTCCCGCCGAAGAACACGGTAAAAGCGGTCGCAGATACGATCGATGCGATATAACGCATACGCTTTCCGTAATGCCGCGTATTCTCCGCAATATCGGTGATCCTGTCCCTGAGCTCGTCCAACGGTACCGGGTTTTTGCAGATCTGCCTCGAAAGCTCGTTGGCCCTCGCCACCTTCTCAAGGTCTACCGCGGCCACGCTTACCCTGCGCGTCTGCGTGTATACTTTTTCGTCGGAGGTGATCACCGTCAGGGATATCATGTTATTGATCGTAAATATCTCAACGCGCCTGCACTCATACGCATGACCTATCCTGCGGATCGTATCCTCCACGCGGTTGACCTCGGCGCCCGCGCGCAGCATGAGTTCCCCGAGGTCCAGGAAACAGGCAAGCATGCGGTCTCCGTCAGCATTAACAAGCGTCTCCCGCCCGTAGGCGGCAGACGCATTGTTTATTATATCTAAGGTATCGGTATTTGTACTCATCATCTGTCCTGCATTTCGCATCAGTAGAATTTAAGGTTCGGTCTTTATTACTCAGTCTTCCATAAGCCGTGCAGATTGCAGTATTCATAGGCGGCTACGAATTTGTCGTCGTCGGTGAGAATGAATTCGAGCACGGGCTTGTCACCGGGCTTAAGAACCTTTCTCTGTGCACCCTTCTCGGTCTCGATCGCGATCCACTCAATGTAATGCGCGTCAAGCATCGGATGCTCCACAGAGCCTACGGACACGGTAACCTTATTGCCTTCGATCTTCACTACAGGTACATGTTTCTCATGAGCACCGTCGGATGTGCCGGGGATGAGCTCTTTCATCTTCTCTCCGCAGCAGATCATCGGGACACCTGACTCCTTAACCATTCCTACAAAATTACCGCAATGCTCGCAAACAAAGAACTTCATACGCTGCCTCCTGTTCTGTGATAAATAACTGTTACGCCCGCAGAAACCTCCGCGGGCGTAACCACACGTCTATGAAATTATCATACTGCAAAATACGCGGATTTTCAATCACCGGTCGCTTCGGAATTTACCTCGGGATTCAGATCAAGTATCGTCGATACATTGTCGCTGCCCATGTAGGTACGGGGAAGTGTTCCGTTCCAGTTGGTTACATAGTAGTAATTAACCAGCTCGGGATACTCGGCGAGCATCTTTCCCAAGTTGCCCATGATGGCCGCATCTTTCTGGCCCTGATACTCTGCTGCGTCCGCACCGATCTTTGCAACCTCAGCATCGGCCTGTGCCGCGATGATCTGTGCCTGTGCCTGAGCCTCTGCGGAGATCTTTACCTTCTGCGCATCTGCCTCGGCCTCGATGATAGCCTGCTCCTGCTCTGTCTGTGCACGGAGCTTGTTCTGCTCCGCAACCTGCTTTGCCTCAACCGCGTTTGTGAACGAATCGGTGAAGTCAATGTCCTCGATAGAGGTGCTTACAAGCTGTACATTGTACTGTGCGAGCGAATTTGAAAGGATTGCTTCAACCTCGCTTGAAAGGATACCGCGGGAAGCGATAAGGCTCTCTGCGTTATACTTTGCGAATACGCCTTTAACCGCCTCAAGGATCTTGGGCTGTACTACCTTGTCAAAGTAATCAACGCCGATGGTCTTGTAGATCGTCTGTGCGTTGGCCTTGTCGATCTGGTAGTTAACGGTGTAAACCATCGTTACTTCCTGAATATCGCTTGAGAAGCAATTAAGGGGAAGCGAAGCCTTCTGGGTACGGTTATCCATGTTGACAACGGTCTTCCAGGGAAGTACGAAATGCACGCCCGCCTCATAAGTTATGTCCTCAACACGTCCGAACGTTGTAACAACTCCGGTATGTCCCGTAGGAACGATCCTTACGCAGCTTCCGATGAGAAACGCTGCTGCAGCCAAAAAGCTCAGTATACTTATTATACCTGTCGTGCTGCGGCTGCTTTCGGTCGCGGCATTCTTTTTCATTGCCATCAAAGTCAGTCCCACTACTGCGAGTACAACTGCTACTACAATTCCTGTCATTTCTTTGCCCTCCTGAACTTATGCAACGTCTTCCTGCGGCGACCTCCGCCGCGTGACGTTCTTTACTTGATGTGGATAGTATAAACAGTATCAAGTATACGATAAATATCAAAAAATGCAAATTATGACAAGCTAATCCGCCCTTCGGGGAATATCAGATATTATCCATTAATGTATGAAGGATCCTGTAGAGCTCCGCAGCGTCCTCAGGCTTGATGTTCAGGCACGCGCCCATCTTCGCGGGTATCGCAACCGCGCGCTCGCGAAGCTTCATTCCCTCATCGGTCAGGGAAACGATCAGATTGCGTTCATCATCCTTATCGCGCGCACGCGTAACAAAACCCTTTGCCTCAAGAGTCTTGAGCAAAGGAGTGAGTGTTCCCGAATCAAGATAGAGCTGATTCCCAAGCTCTTTAACGCTCAGGGCGCCCTTGTCCCAGAGCGCCATAAGCGTAATGTACTGAGTATATGTTATGTCAAGCTCATCAAGAAAAGGCTTGTATTTGCGCACTATCTCCTTTGAGCATACATAAAGCGGAAAGCACAGCTGATTCTCCAGCTTTAAACAGTCATACTTATCCATGTTCTCCCAACTCCCGGAAAATTATTTTGCGAGTTCTTCCAGAACTCTCTCACGAACAGCCTTCATGTCCTTTGTAGGCTCAAATCTGGCTGCGATCTCACCGTTGCGGTCGATCAGGAACTTTGTGAAATTCCACTTAACGTTGCCGTTGTTCTTATAATCTTTGTCCATAGCCTTGACAACGGGTCCGAGCATGAGCTTCGCAGCGCCGTCAAAACCTTCGAATTTTGTATTCTCCGTGAGCCACTTGAACAGCGGGATGGCGTTCTCTCCGTTAACATCGATCTTCGAGAAGCGGGGAAAAGTCGTATTGTACTTCAGAGTGCAGAACTCATGGATCTCGCCGTCGTCGCCGGGAGTCTGGTTCGCGAACTGGTTGCAGGGGAAATCGAGGATCTCGAAGCCCTGATCCTTCAGCTCGTCATACATGCTCTGAAGCGCCTCGTACTGGGGTGTGAAGCCGCAGCCTGTAGCGGTATTAACGATCAGCAAAACCTTGCCCTTATATTCCGAAAGCTCTCTTACTTCTCCGCCGGGTACCTTTGCGCTAAAATCATATACATTCATGGTGTGTCCTCCTTATCAAATAATGTGTGTTATGGTTATCGGTTACTTGTTGTCTGATTGATTACAATTGGATTGTACACAATTAATTAGACTTTGTCAACCCCTTTTTTGAAAAAATTTTCTTCGTCATGCGCAAAACAAAGGGACGGCCCTTCTGCAGCGAAGAACCGTCCATATATTTACTTTATCATTTCGCAGCCGCAGACCGGCCTAAACGTCTCACTCAACCGAATCGATCAGTTCCTGTACCGAAGCGCTCAGAGCCTTAACTCTCCTTGCGGACTCCTCTGCGGAACCGCTCACGGTATAATAGTAGAACTTGATCTTGGGCTCGGTACCCGAAGGTCTCATCGCGAACCAGGTCTCGTTATCCTTCATCTTGAATATGATCGCGTTCTGCGCGGGAATATCCTGATATCCGTTGATGAAATCCCTGATCTCGCCTACGTTAAACTCGCCGAAGCTCTGGGGCTTGCCGGCCCTGAACTTGTCCATGATGCGGCCGATGCGCTCCTGGCCTTCCTTGCCCTGAAGCACGATAGAAACCTGTGACTCGCCGAAGAAACCGTATTTCTTATACAGTTCGTTCAGCACATCGGTCAGAGTCTTGCCCTGCTTGCGGTAGTAAGCCGCCATCTCGGTGATCAGCATGCCCGCTGCGATACCGTCCTTATCTCTTACAGCCTCGCCGGGAGCGCAGCCGATACTCTCCTCATAACCGAAGAAATAGCTGTAACCCTCTGCTTCCATCTGAGGGATCTTGCCGCAGATATTTTTAAAGCCTGTCAGCGTGTCATAAACCTTGATGCCGTAATCCTTACAGATCGTACGTCCGAAATCGCCGGTAACGATCGAAGTGATCATGGCTGCCTTTGCGGGAAGCTTGCCTGTAGCCTTAAGTCCCTCGGCCATATACGCAATGATCAGGCCGCCGGTCTGATTGCCGTTGAGCGGCGTGAATCCGCCCTTGCCGTCCGAGATCTCGATAGCCATACGGTCCGAGTCGGGGTCGGTTGCGATCAGAACCTCCGCTCCGCTCGCCGCGCCCAGCTTCTCCGCGATCTCGAATGCCTGCGGGTTCTCCGGGTTCGGGAACGGAACAGACTTGAAATCGGGATCGGGATCCTTCTGCTCGGGAACTATGGTGAAATTCTTAAACCCGCGGTCCGCAGCCGCCTGCATCATCGGGATGCTGCCGGCTCCGTTAAGCGGCGTGTAGACAACCGAAACGCCCAGATCGAGCTCGCTGTCGTCGCGGATCGCCAGACCCTTCACATAGTCCAGATAATCCCTGTCCATCTCCTCACCGAGCATAACGATCGTACCGTTCGCTACAGCGTCCTTTAACGGAACGCGCTTAAACTCATCAAACATGTCGAGTGCCTGGATCTCTGCCAGCATGCCGTCCGAAACCTTGCCCGAGATCTGCGCGCCGTCCGCCCAGTAAACCTTGTAGCCGTTGTATTCCTTGGGATTATGGCTGGCGGTCATGTTGATGCCCGCCACCGCGTTCAGTTTCCTGACAGCATATGAAAGCTCGGGTGTGGGCCGGAGCGAAGGGAAGATATAAGCCTTGATCCCGTTGCCCGCAAGAATCTCCGCCGCCAGCTCCGAGAACTCCTTCGAGAAATGTCTGCAGTCATACGCGATCGCCACGCCTCTGGAGGCATCCTCGCCCGATTTATTGATGTAATTTGCGATACCCTGTGTCGCGCGTCCCACGGTCAGCTCGTTCATGCGGTTTGTTCCCGCGCCGCAGATGCCGCGCAGACCCGCGGTACCAAACTCGATCTCGCGATAGAAGCGCTCGGTGATCTCTTTTTCATCGTCTTTGATGGCCTCAAGCTCCTTATACAGCGGATTCGCCTTGTCCAGATTCTTCAGCCAACTCTCATATACTTCCTGTGCACCCATA
>CAMZAI010000088.1 GCA_947304065.1 uncultured Clostridia bacterium
CGGTGACGGTGAGATCGCACTGATCCTTGATGCTACTACATTAGTTTAAGGAGGACATTTCGCATGGCTGAGACTAATATTACTTCAACACTCGACGCGGTACAGTATATCGGAGTTGTGATCGACAACGAGCAGTACGGCATCGACATCAATTACATTGACAATATCGTTAAGATGCAGAGGATCACGAGGGTCCCGAAGGCACAGCCTTATTTCCTCGGAGTTATCAATATCCGCGGTGAGATCATCCCCGTAATGAGCCTCAGGATCAAGTTCGGCAAGAGCCCCGACACCTTCACCAACGCGACCAGGATTCTCATCATCAAGCCCGAACAGCAGGCTTCCGTAGGTTTCGTTGTTGACGAGGTCAAGGAGGTTGTAAATCTTGCCGAGGACAGCATCGACCATAACAAGTCAGAGTCAGGAAACTCTTATATCTTCGGCGTAGGAAAGCACGCCGACGGCCTCATCTCCCTGATGAACATCCAGGCAGTACTTGCAGAGAAGGAAGAGCAGGCAAAGTAATCAGAGCAATTTATCATTTTAAAGGAGGATGAACGTTGTGAGCGCACGTCTGGAAGAATTTTCAGATATGGAATTTGACGTCCTGAAAGAAATTTCCAATATCGGTGCAGGCAATGCTACCACGGCTATTTCCACCATGCTCGGCATCAAGGTCGACATGAAGGTACCCGTGATCAAGTTCCTTGAGTTCAAGGAGCTTGCCGAGAGTATCGGAGGAGCCGAGAACATTGTTACCGGAATCCTGTTCGGTCTGGAGATGGACATCGACGGTATGATGATGTTCGTTATGGACTGCAGGTCTGCACAGAAGATGGTCGCCAGCATCCTCCATACCGAAGAAGCTGAGGGTGCGGAATTCTCCGAAATGGGGGTTTCCGTGCTCCAGGAGCTCGGTAATATCATCGCGGGATCTTATCTGTCCGCGATATCGTCTTTGACGCATCTTTCCATTGCGCCAACCGTGCCATATCTGTCGGTCGACATGGCGGGAGCCATTCTTTCCGTTCCGGCCATCCAGTTTGGTACAGTCAGCGACAGGGCGCTTCTGATCCGGTCGGAATTCGGAGAGGAAGGCACGAACGTTGACGGATATTTCATTCTTGTGCCTACGCTTGAGGCATTTGAGAAGATTTTCACGTCTTTGGGGCTTTCAAATTAATAACAGGAATGGACTGATGTGAATGGGTAATATGGTAAAGGTCGGAATGGCCGATATGAATATATGCAAGGCGCCCGATGCGATAACCACGCTGGGACTCGGGTCCTGCATAGGAGTCGTCCTCTATGACGCTCGGACGAAAATATGCGGCATGGTCCACGTAATGCTTCCGGACAGCACGGCGATAAAGATGAACGACAATCCGGCGAAGTTCGCGGATACGGGTATCAGGGATCTTCTTGCGATGCTTGCGAAGGAAGGCGTGGCCAAGGCTTCGCTCAAAGCCAAGATGGCGGGCGGAGCCCAGATGTTCGCAGTTAAATCAGACAATGAAATGCTCAGAGTAGGGCAGCGCAACGCAGAAGCGGTGCGAAAGGTTCTTGCAAGTTACGGCATCAAACTTCTGGCCGAGGATTGCGGAGCCAATTACGGTCGTACGATCGAGTTCTATCCGGAGACACAGGAGCTTTACATCAAATCGATCGGAAAAGAACTGAAAATAATCTAAAAGTTGGTGTCATCGGTGAAAGACAAACCTTTGGTGATCATAATAACCTTACTGGGTGGCGCGGTCTGCAGTATATGTTGTATACTGAAAAGGGCCGGGCTGCTTTGGACGTTACTGGCGACACTTATCACACTCGTTGTTTTCATGATCATCGGGCTGATAATCAACAAATTCTATACCGAGGTCAAAAACGAGGTAATTGAGGCAGACAAGGAAAGAGAGCGTCTGGCCGAGGAAGAGAGATTAAAGAGGGAAGAGGAGCAGCGGTTACGCGAGGAATGGGAGGCCGAGCATCCGGGTGAGCCTTATCCCGAGGACAGTGCGTCGGAAGAGACGCCGGAAGAAGCAGAAGCTACAGAGACATTGTGAGAAGGAGCATAACTGATTATGGCAGTTGATAAGGAAAAGCTCTGGAGTGATTATTCGGCAAACAAAACTCCGGAACTGCGAGAACAGCTCATTATAGAATACGCGCCGCTGGTTAAGCTCGTGGCGGGAAAACTCAGCATGTATCTCGGATACAACGTTGAGTTTGACGATCTGGTCGGATATGGGGTATTCGGCCTTATCGACGCGATCGACAAGTTTGACTACGGAAAGGGCGTTAAGTTCGAAACATATGCTTCGCTCAGGATCAGGGGAGCGATACTAGACCAGATCCGAAAGATGGACTGGATACCGCGTACCGTGCGCCAGAAGCAGAAGGAACTGGACGGCGCTTACCGCAGGATAGAGGAGCGTACGGGAAGACCCGCGACCGACGAGCAGGTGGCAGAAGAACTCGGAATATCCGTTGACGAGCTCGACGAGCTGCAGAACGAGACGAAGGTTTCGAACATCATCTCTCTCGACGAGTACATGGAACAGGGCGAGGCCAAGGTGGAGCCGCGCGCTGACAAGGACTACATGCAGCCCGAGAAGGTTGTCGAGAAATCGGAGCTTAAGAGACTGCTCCTTGAGGTTCTCGAGACGCTTACGGACAAAGAAAAGAAGGTAATCACTCTTTATTACTATGAAGAGCTTACATTAAAGGAAATAAGCAGAGTTCTGGAGGTATCGGAATCACGCGTATCCCAGCTTCATTCAAAGGCTCTTATCAAGATGAAGCAGAGACTCGGCGGCAACATGGCAATGTTTTTGGGGTAAGGAAGACAGACTATTACTGAGGGGTGACTTATGAAAAATGGGTATTTTAAGTTAGACAAGAGGCAGGACGGAACCTACCTGATGATCTATCCGCCGGAGGATATGGGGGCACCGGTGGACGGTACGGAGATCGTCAATTATCTGGACGGCTTCAAGCTGGATTTCGAGAAATCAGCGGTTTACGATGCATTAAAGAACTGCACGGGACCCGATCCTTCCGAAGTCAGGCTTACGACACTTCAGCTCGGCAATATAGACGAGCTTCTTTCGGTTGACTGTCCCGACGGACTTTCGGCCGTTGTAAGATTCTATCCGCCCGAGAAGAGCGGATCGAAGATGAACTATGACGATATCGTGCATACTCTCGCGATAAAGGGCGTAAAGAGCGGTCTTAAGGAAGAGGAGATCAGGAATTTCCTCAAGGACCGCCAGTACTGCACCAACTATGTGCTCGCGGAGGCTACTCTTCCCGAGGAAGGCCGCGACGCCGTGATCGAGTATCACTTTAATACAGACCTTACCAAAAAGCCCAAGCTTAACGAGGACGGTTCGGTTGACTTCCATCAGCTCGATACCGTAAGCCACGTTGAGAAGGACATGGTTCTCGCTACGCTTACTCCCGCGATCCAGGGCAAGCCCGGCACGGATGTAAAGGGCGCGCCGATAAAGCCCAGAAACGTCCAGGTGAAGTTCCTGCGTCAGGTTAAGCATGCGCACTTAAGTCCCGACGGGCTGCAGCTGATCTGCGACGTTAACGGCCACGTCATGCTCGTTGACGGACAGATATTCATTTCCGATACATACACCGTTCCCGCGAACGTTGATCCCACGACCGGCGATATCGATTACAACGGCAACGTTCAGGTTGAGGGCAATGTAAATACAGGCTACAAGGTTACCGCGACCGGCGACATCATCGTCAACGGCATCGTGGAAGGCGCCGAGCTCTCCGCGGGCGGCCAGATCATCTTAAAGCGCGGCATTCAGGGCATGGCCAGAGGCAAGCTCACCGCGGGCTCGAACATCGTTACGAAGTTCATCGAGAGCGCCGAGGTTAACGCCGGCGGATTCGTTCAGACCGAGTCCATCATGCACAGCACCGTTACCGCGGGCAGCGAGATCATCGTTAAGGGCAAGAAAGGATTCATTACCGGCGGATCCGTGCGCTCCAGCAAGTGCATCGAGGCGAAGACCATCGGCTCGGTCATGGGCACGAACACCGTGCTCGAAGTGGGCGTCAACATGAACCTCGCGACCAAGCTCAAGCAGCTCGAGGCAGAAAAGATCGAGACGCAGAAGCTTATGGACCGCGACGACAAGATCATCCTTCATTTTACAAACAAGATCAAGAATCACGAGGAGGTAACTCCCGAGAGGCTTGCGCAGTTCCAGCAGGTTGCGGGCGAGCGCAAGGAACTTGACAAGAAGATGGAAGAGATGACAAAGCAGATCGAGAACATTACCGTCGAACTCGATAACGCGACCGGAGGATATATACTTGTGGACGAGGTTATCTATCCCGGCTGTAAGGTAACGATCTCAAACGTTACGAACTACATCAGGACCGAAACCAAACATGCAAGATTGGTAAGAGACGGAGCGGATGTCAGAGTAGCGGCTTATTAAGCCGGATTTTTGAGAGGGGGCAGACCGATGATCACTCCTATCGAAATGTATACAATGGTTCCGAAGTCCCAGGAAGCTACGCAGGTAAGGCTCGGCGAACAGGCAAAGGACATGTCGAGAGCTGCTGAGATCACTCAGCACATCGAGCAGAACGCCAACGCCGACGCCACCCGCACGGTAAGGATGTCGGAAGCGACGAACCCCGAATACCGCTATGACGCCAAGGAAAAGGGCAATAACGAGTATTCCTCCGGTGGGGGCCGGGGAAGGGGCGAGGAGCGCGAAGAGGAAGAGGACAAAGAACCGAAGGTCAAAAATATGACCGATCATCCCGGGGGGATAGATATCAGGATTTAAAGGCTTGTTAACAGGGGGATATGTAATTCAATGACAGGGCTTGAGATAACTTTATTTATATTGGGCGCGGCATTTATAATCATCAGCTTTTTTATCGTCGGAGGCAACGAAAGATCCGCAAAGGACGCTGTCCGCAGCGCATTGGACGCCAATGTGCTCGAGCAGATGCACGAGGATTTTGTCGAGAAGGCGAATAAGAGGGCTGATTTTCTTTTGCATGAAACCGAAGACAAGCTCGAATCGCTTTCAAACGATAAGATCATAGCGGTCGGCGAATATTCCGACCAGATGCTCGAGAAGATCGAGAGCAACCATAAAGAAGTAGTGTTCCTCTATCAGATGCTGAACGAAAAAGAAGAAGCTCTGAAGGCTACCGCGCTTGGCATGGAGAATACGAGGATCGCCTGCGAGAAGATGATACGCGACGCCGAAGCGACGCGCGAAGCGGTCGACAAGGCAGCCGCGGCGGCAGAGAACAGACTGAGCGCAGCAGAGGCAATGATCGGCAACCGTGTTCCTACAGCTGCCGGTGACATCAAGCGCTCGGCGGCCGATGAATCGATGGCACCTGCGACACCGGCCGGACCCGGACCTGCAAAGAACCCCGCAGCGGCAGCACGTACCGCAGCTCCTTCCGGAACTTCTGCAAAGACTGCAGCAGCAAGAACCGCAGCAACTGCTTCAAAGACGGCATCTTCCGGAACAGCCGCCAGGCCTGCGGCAAAACCTGCCGCGAAAGCTCCGGCCAGACCCGCCGCACCCGCGCCCGCATCGGTATTTACCGGTGCTATGGAAGCGCCTGCGGATAATCTCGATACCGGCGCCATCAACCGCAACGATGAGATAATAGCGCTCCACAAGAGCGGAAAGTCGATCATGGAAATATCAAAACTCCTCGGAATGGGACAGGGAGAGGTAAAGCTTATAATTGACCTTTATTGCTGACGATCACGGGGAGAGAAGAAATGAAACTGAAATATTACATGAGAGGAGTCGGAACCGGTATTCTGTTCACCCTGTTCATTTTCGTGGTGATCATCATTCCGAACCTCAAGCTTGAAAACAAGATAAAAGAAGCTACGGCCACCGAGAATAACGGCGGAGACGATGATATCTCATCGCTGGTGGGCAAGACAGATAAGACGGAACCGACCGGGGATTCGACTCCTACGCCGGAACCCACATCGACATCGACGCCGACGCCCACGCAGGCTCCGGCGACGCCGACGCCCACGGACCAGCCTACAGAAGGGCCGACAGATGCCGTGACGCCTACGGAAGAGCCTACGTCGTCGCCTACTCCTGCGCCTACCAAGGCTCCCACGGCCACACCTACGCCCACAAAGGCGCCTACATTAACGCCTACGCCGACACCTACGACGGCTCCTACGCCCACGCCGACGCCGAGACCTACGCCGAGTCCTACACCTACACCGACTCCGAGCCCGACACCGACGCCCACTCAGGCACCTACTCCTACACCGAGTCCTACGCCGACGCCCACACAGGCTCCTACGCCTACTCCGGGACCGTCGACGCCTACGCCTACTCCGTATGTGGATTCTACGGGTACCCTGAAGTTCACCATTACGAAGGGCATGACTTCGGAGACATTTGCGAAGGCACTCGAGAAGTACGGCATCATCGACGACTGGCAGGCCCTGAACTCATATATCGGAAGGCACGGTTATTCGGAGAAGATCCAGATCGGTACCTTCACATTTACTAAGGGCATGAGCTACGATGCGATATGCAGGAAAGTAATGGGAAAGAACTATAAATAACAATAACGGGAACGTTTTTCGGACGTTCCCGATTTTTTTGTTAAGAAATGCTTGCATTCCTGCAAACTCTGTGCTAAACTTTCAAAGGTTGTGCGAGTGTACAACTATGCCCTCGGGCATAAACCATTAATCACGCATATCCATTTAGGACCAGGTGCGGCTCTGCTCATTGCCGTCGGTCCCATGAAGACGGATATGCGGAAGAAAAACCAAATGGAGGAAAAGAAAATGAGTGTTATTTCAATGAAGCAGCTGCTTGAAGCCGGTGTTCATTTCGGACATCAGACCAGACGCTGGAACCCTAAGATGGCTCCGTACATCTATACCGAGAGAAACGGTATCTACATCATCGACCTTCAGAAGTCGGTTGGTAAGGTTGACGAAGCTTACTTCGCAATTAAGGACATCGTTGCTAACGGCGGCAAGATCTTATTCGTAGGAACCAAGAAGCAGGCTCAGGACGCTATCAAGAGCGAGGCAGAGCGCTGCGGTATGTACTATGTTAACGAGAGATGGCTCGGCGGCATGCTGACCAACTTCAAGACCATCAAGACCCGTATCGCACGTCTTAAGGCTATCGAGAAGATGAGCGAGGACGGAACATTTGATGTTCTTCCCAAGAAGGAAGTTATCCAGCTCAAGAAGGAGTGGGAGAAGCTTCAGAAGAACCTTGACGGTATCAAGGATATGGGCGGAATTCCCGATGCTATCTTTGTTGTAGATCCCAAGAAGGAGAGAATCTGCGTACAGGAAGCACACGCACTTGGCATCACTCTTATCGGTATCGCTGATACAAACTGCGATCCCGAGGAGCTTGACTATGTTATCCCCGGCAACGACGACGCTATCCGCGCCGTAAAGCTTATCGTTGCAAAGATGGCTGACGCTGTCATCGAGGCTAACCAGGGTGCAGACGCAGTTGTTTCCGCTGAGGCTGAGACTGAAGAAGCTGCAGCAGAAGAGGCTTGATCATAAAACGGATCGAAACCTTTCGGGGCGAGGATTGGCCTCGCCTCGTTTTTCATTAAAAACATAATTCAGGAGGATATTGACATGGCAGAGATTACCGCCAGCATGGTAAAGGATTTAAGAGAAAAGACCGGCGCAGGAATGATGGACTGCAAGAAGGCTCTTACAGAGACTAACGGCAATTTTGACGAGGCTATTGAGTTCTTACGCAAGAAGGGCCTTGCGGCAGCTGAGAAGAAGGCCAGCCGTATCGCTGCAGAAGGCGTTTGCGATACATATGTAAGCGATGACAAGAAGTGCGCAGCAGTTGTTGAGGTTAACTCCGAGACAGACTTCGTTGCAAAGAACGAGAAGTTCAAGGCTTTCGTTGCTAACGTTGTTAAGCAGGCTGCTTCTTCGAACGCAGCTGACCTTGAGGGCTTCCTCGCTGAGAAGTGGGCTCTTGACACTTCCAAGACCGTTAAGGAAGAGCTCAGCTCACAGATCGCTGTTATCGGTGAGAAGCTTGATATCCGCCGTTTTGTAAAGTTCACCACAAACGGATTCATCGTTTCCTACATCCACATGGGCGGCTCACATGCTGTACTTGTTGATGTTGACGCACCCGTTAACGACGCGACCGTTGAGGCTGCCAAGAACCTTGCTATGCAGATCGCAGCTCTTAACCCCAAGTACGTTGACCAGAGCGAAGTTCCCGCTGATTTCATCGAGCATGAGAAGATGATCCTCAAGGAGCAGGCTATGAACGATCCCGCTAATGCCAACAAGCCCGAGCAGATCATTGACAAGATGCTTATCGGCCGTCTCCAGAAGGAGATGAAGGAGTTCTGCCTTATGGATCAGGTTTATGTTAAGGATCAGGAGATGAGCGTATCCAAGTACATCGATTCCGTTAAGAAGGCAAACGGCTGTGACTTCAAGGTTAACAGATTCGTTCACTACATCACAGGCGAAGGCCTTGAGAAGAGAAACGACGATTTCGCTGCAGAAGTTGCAAAGCAGATGGGAATGTAGTATAATACAATTACAGGAAAAGTAAGGGAAACGCCTGTCGCGTTTCCCTTTTATTTTCATCTATTAGTTTTTCCTGCGATTAAGGATATGTGAGGATTGGCATGAAGGAACGGTCTTTTTCAAGAAGAACCGAATTGATCTGCTATCTCGCAGTGCTCTGCGGCATAGCATTTAATCTTTTGTGCTCAATTCCGGCTGATCTGATCAATAATTTTCCGTTTTATTTCGATACCATCGGTACGATCGTGATCTCCGGCATCGCCGGTATATTCCCCGGCATTCTGACCGGCGTCGCTACCAATATCATTAAGCACTTTTCTTATCAACCTTCCCCTTATTATGCAATCCTGAGCGCAGCGATCGCTGTGATATGTGCATACTTTTTCCATAATAATCTGCAGAAGAAGGCACGCAATGTAATTCTGTTAATAATTGTCCTTGCTTTTATCGGCGGAGTGCCCGGAACATGGATAAATCTGTTGGTCAGCGGCGGGGACTGGAGCTTTTATGTAGCGAAATTCGCTGCGTACCTTGAGAAAAGGATGAAG
Source organism: uncultured Clostridia bacterium (assembly GCA_947304065.1). Taxonomy (GTDB): domain Bacteria; phylum Bacillota; class Clostridia; order Lachnospirales; family Lachnospiraceae; genus RUG11977. Next base: position 9,136 of record CAMZAI010000088.1, read on the forward strand.
TTCGGACATTATTTTGCGTCATATACTTCGAATTTTCTGTTTGACATTATCGATAAGACGATCAGCGTGACCGTTGCGCTGATCATTATGCAATTTATCCCCGATACTCTGAAGAATATGCTGAGGAACAGCGGACTGAAGCAGGAGTATGTGCCCCCGGAGTCGAGGAAGGCTTCTTTCTCGAAGATGCGCAAATCGCTGAGTTTCACTACTGCGGTAATGATCGCACTTATTACGCTTCTTTCAATCGGAGCCATGAGCTGGGTCAGCTCAATGGTTTATGAGAAATATGCAAGACAGCAGGCTGTTCAGTCTGCCAAACATGCTATTGATCTTGCAATTGAAAAGATAGATGGGGATGAGCTCAGAGCATGTATCACATATGGAAGCGATGCTGAGAAATTTGATACGATCCATGAGATGCTGTATGTGATCAGGGATACGAATTATTATCTTAAGCATATGTACGTCATGTTCCCGAGAGAGGACGGAATCCACATTATCTACGATCTCGAGGCAAACGATGATGCGAATCTGAGATACGGAGAGGTGGCACCGTACATTGACGAAGTGCTTCCGTATAAGGATAACCTGCTTCACGGACAAGCGATAGAGAAAGTTGAATCGCGGAGCGAGAGAGGCTGGCTGCTTTCGGTTATGGAGCCTTTTTATTGGCCTCGTGGCAACTGTATGTGCTATATTTGCGGAGATATTGATATTTCTGATCTTAACAACTATCACCGTGATTTCATGATCAGTATATTGCTGATCACATTCGCACTGCTTCTCGTAGTGATCGCTGGCAGCTTCCGTATCACAAGAAACCGTATCGTACTTCCTATCAACAGTATGGCGTACTGTGCGAACGAGTTTATTGCCGATTATGCCGAAAGAGGCGTATATGACGAGGCACGACGCATCAACAGGCTGAAGATCAGTACGAATGACGAGATAGAAAATATGTACCGCGCTTTCAAGAAGATGACCGTCGATATGGTGGCGCGTGAGCAGAATATCAGGAAACAGGCGGATACTATCTCGCGCATGCAGAGCGGACTGATCGTGATCCTTGCGGACATGGTCGAAAACCGCGACGACGATACCGGCAATCATATCAAGCGTACCGCAAGTTATGTACGCATGATCATGGAAGGCCTGAAGAAAAAGGGTTATTATCTTGACCAGCTGACCGATACATTTATTTCGGATGTTATACAGTCGGCGCCGCTGCACGATCTCGGTAAGATCGGTATCTCGGACACCATCCTCAATAAGCCCGGAAAGCTGACTCCAGAAGAGTTCGAGATAATGAAGCAGCATACCGTGATCGGCTGCGATATACTCGACCGCGCGATCAGTGAGATACACGGAGAGAGCTACCTGCGTGAAGCGAGAAACCTTGCGCATTACCACCATGAGAAGTGGGCAGGCGGCGGATATCCCGAGGGCCTGTCCGGTGAGGATATCCCGCTTTCGGCACGTATCATGTCCATAGCGGACGTGTTCGATGCGGTTTCGCAGAAGCGGGTATACAAAGAGGCTTTCTCCTTTGAGAAGTCGGTGGAGATCATTTACCGCGACTCGGGCAAAATCGAGAACGACGGAGAAGAGAATATGGCTGTTTAAGGAAGGCTTAGCCGTAGAAGACATGGGGACGGTTCTTCTGTCAGATGAAACATCAGACAGAAGAACCGTCCCCATGTCTTTCGTCCTATTATCATGCTTATTCTACGCTATCGTTAAAATATTTAATGAAAAACATTAAAAAACTATTGACAAACGTTTTTTACGGTGTTAATATTGATTTATCGATAAACGATAATTATTTAACGAAAGCGTAGCGAAAGGAAGGAATAAACATGGAAAATACAAAGATTGAAAGAATCAAAAAGTCGGCAGGAGTTACTGCTAAGGTACTGAATGTTATCAAGACGATCCTGATCGTGGGACTGGTTTTGGCGTTCGTGGGCGGAATATCCGTTATGTGTTTCAGGATCGGAGACGAAGGAAAGTCGATAGAGGTATTCGGCAAGAAGATCGTGGTACACAATATGGTGAGCTTC
>CAMZAI010000089.1 GCA_947304065.1 uncultured Clostridia bacterium
CCGGAATTAAATATTTAAAGCTTGTTATGACAGACGGATATGGACAAAGAGATCCGGATAACTTTTTTAATGAGTGTCCCGAGCTTGAGAAGCTCGATATTGTAGTCGCCAGAAAAACGACTTTCTTTAATCTCGGCAGAATCGGTGATTGTCCGAAACTTAAGGAAATAAATATCTACGAAGGCGATTGGGCGACAGATTACCTTTGCCTTCCGCTTATGGGAAACGGTGGAAAAGTCCAGAACGAGGAAATAACAAACTGCCCTAAGCTGGAGTATGTAAATGTATATGCTCCCACAGCGGCTCCGGGGAGCCAGTTCCAGTCATTTATGAATGCCGATCCCGAAACAGCTTTCGAAGGAACAAATGTAAAAAGGTTGAACAACAATGGTAATATGTTTGAGATCCTGGGCGAAGGAACGACGGTGTTCTCCTGCAAGGAGGTTCCTTTCAAAGTCCGCCTGATCGTAGGCGGCGGTGAGTCCGATAAGAAAAACCTTGCAGACTGCAAGCTCACGATTCCCGTAAAAGAACTGATCTATACCGGCACAGCGCGTGTTCCTTACCTTTACCTGCTGGATGGCAAGACTCTGCTTGAGGAGGATAAGGATTACAAAGTAGAAGCAAAGGACAATACCGAGATCGGTACTGCAACACTTACCGTTACAGGTATCGGCGACTATGCGGGTACCATTACCGACAGTTTCAGCATTATCCCTGTTCGTACCGACGTAAAGAGCGTGAAGATCGGCAAGAAGGAGAGCACGATCGTCCTGAATGACAACAAGCAGGCCGACGGCTACCAGATCTATTATTCTTCGAAGAAGAACAAGGGATTCAAGAAGCTTTACTCAGGAACCGACATAAAGGTGAAGGTTACGAAGCTAAAGAGCGGCATGTACATCAAGGTCCGCACATATAAGAAGGTCGGCAAGACCACACTTTACAGCGAGTGGTCCGCACCTGTACAGGTGAAGTAAATACGCCTGCCGAGGACCTGTCAGCGGCACAGTCGGTGACAGGCACCATGGAAGGGTACGTAGAAATTGATATCGGAGGTTTACGCATGAAAAGAATAAAACTTATCATCGCAGCATTATTAACGCTGGCTCTTACAGTCGGCATGTTCGCCGCTCTCAGAACAGAGACGGCACAGGCGGCGACTAAACCCGCGAAAGCAAAGGTTACTGCAAAGGCAAACGATGACGGCACGAGTGTTACGCTGACCATCGCAAAGACGAAAAACGCGCAGGGTTATAAGATCATGGTAAAGAAGCCCGGCGCGAGCAAGTTCACTAAACTGACAACGCTTAAGAAAGACGGAACAGCTGCAAGGACCTACACAGCGAAGAAGCTCACCGAGGGCGAGTATCAGTTCAAGGTACGCGCCTACCTGAAGAACGGCAGTAAAACCGTATGGGGCAAGTACAGCAAGGTCGTTAAGGTAACGATCGGCAAGAACGCAGGAGATGACAAGAAAGACGATAAGGACAACGGAGGAAAAACCGCGAATACCGATCTTTCACTGAAGGATTGCTTAGGCAAATATGTAAACGACGCAGGTGATGTGATCAGGCTCTATTATGACGAAGAGAATAAAAAGTACAGAATAAGCGGAACTAAGTTTGATGTCTTGGGTCGGGATGATGCTTTGTTTGACGAAAAGGTGCTTAAGAAACAGAGCGACGGATCGTTAAGCTCAGAAAGTGATCTGATGAAGCTTGAAACTTTGATCGGTTCTGCCGGAAGTCCGCTTTTCTACGGAATAGTAATAGATACAGACGGCAATATTACGCTCCGGACTGGGAATTTTGCAAGTGGATGGATAGATAAAGGTGTGACTTACCATAAGCAATAGGTATTTACGGTGACAGCCACCTAAATCTTTACTTTTTTGAATACGGAAACCTCCAAATCTTTACTTTTTGTCCCAAAAATGATAAAATAAGTAAAGATTTGGAGGTGTACCGATTATGATCTCATATGAGGGGCTTGAAAAAGCACTGAAGGCAAAAGGCGTAGGAAAGACTGAACTTTCCGCGGAACTTGGATTGTCTTCGCGAACGGTTGCGAAAATAGCAAAAGGTGAGAAGCTCTCCGCGCGCAGTATACAAAAGATTGCCGATTATCTCGGCGAATCGCCGGATGCTATTATGAGAGAGAGCTCCGATAACAGGCTTCTTCAGCTGCTTCGCGAAGAAAAAGAGATGAAGCTGCCCGGCGGGCTCTACCATGAGCTTCAGGTAAGGATGGCATACAATTCAAACCGTATCGAGGGCAGCAGGCTTTCGGAGGATCAGACAAGGATGATCTTTGAAACATCTACGCTTGATGTGGGAGACGGGATCCCGGTAGATGATATTCTGGAGACGGTTCATCATTTCCGTGCAATAGATTATGTGATTGATACAGCCGAAGAAGCACTTTCGGAAGATATCATCAAGCATCTGCATTATATCCTGAAGCATGATACCAAGGATTCAACTCTCGGATGGTTCGCGGTAGGCGATTATAAAAAGCGAGCGAATGTCGTGGGCGGCAGTGAAACAACGAAACCGTCAGAGGTGCACGCGCACATGAAAGATCTGATCGACGGCTATAATGCTAAGGCTAAAGTCACGATAGAAGATATCATCGCATTTCATGCGGAGTTTGAACACATTCACCCGTTCCAGGACGGCAACGGCAGGGTGGGCAGACTTGTTGCATTGAAGGAATGCTTACACCATAACGTGATACCTTTTATCATTGAGGACTCGAAGAAGGGGTTCTATTACAGAGGGCTCGCGGAATGGAAGAATGAGAAGGGCTGGCTTACGGATACCTGTCTGGACGGTCAGGACACTTTCGTAAAACTGCTCGATATGCTGGAAATACCGCATTAACAGTGTGGACCGGCAGTTAACAGGAACCACAAACGAAACGGAGACATAGGCTATGAAGAGATTACTTGGCAGATTACTGGCGTTCGTACTGGCATTTGCGCTTGCGGCGGGGACGTTCTGTGCGCCCGTGCCGGCAGAGGCTTTCCGGGACACTTATTACGGAAACGGTGTGAAGGTAGAAGATTACCAGGCCCTTTCGAAGTTCACGGAGGAAGGTATTGACTATTATGTGACCAAGTATGCGTCCGGCGGACAAAACGGACAGGTCTATGTCGCGGGCTGCAATTTCCGTCTGGAAACAATTGCAATCCCTGCGGTGGTAAAGCACGGCAGCAAGTATGATGTAATAGGCATCAACGACAAGGCATTCATGAACTACGAGAACCTGACCAAGGTCACGATCGAGGACGGCCTGACCTATATCGGCGGAGGCGCGTTCTGGGGATGCTGGTACCTTGAGAGCATCACGCTGCCGAAGACTTTGAAGGAGCTCGGAGATTCTGCGTTTGCAAAGTGTGGCTCGCTTAAAAGCATTACATTCCCGGAGTCTCTTACGGCCATACCGAACAATGTCTGCGAGAAAAGCGGCATCACAAAGGTTACCTTCGGCAAGAAGGTGACTTCGATCGGATCGAGTGCATTCAGATCCTGCATGAACCTTAAAGAGGTTACGCTTCCCGAAAGCCTCAAGACCATAGAAAGCGGTTCGTTCGGCGAATGCCGCCATCTTGGCAAGATCACAAACAACAGCAAGCTTAAAAAGGATGATTACAAGGCCGCTTTTGGATCCACAAAATGGGAGCGCAGCGAGAAAAAAGCGGATTCCGCGTTCAAGTGTGCGGCTGACGATCTGACGATAAGCCTTTATCTGGACAATAAAAAGCTAACCAAGGGTTATCTCTATTACCGCATGGACGATTACTCTTCGGGCGTGGAATACTTTGATTACGACGACTGGACTCTCGGAGTATACACACAGCTGAAGACCGATTCGGACGGTAATTTTGTTCTGGACAAAAAGTATATTCCCGAGAACACGTATCTGATCTACGGAAAATTCTATTACTGCGAGTCCAAGCCGGCTGATTTTACGAAGGATTACACCTTTATGTTCGGCACCTCCGACATCCCTTCGGCGTATGAATCGGGGGGTGAAGGCACCACTCGCACGGTAAACCTTTACAATGTGCGCTATGAGCCGGGGGATGAAGAGTGCCTGTTCCTCCCTGAGGATGCGGTCATCAGCAGCAGAAGCTACTATACGATCGGCGGAGGCCTTGATAAGTTTTTAATGGGTGTCGGCAGGGTACAGAGCCCCATGGCTGCGGCACGTGCGCTCGCGTACTTTGCGGACGAGAACGGAAACAGGATCGACGCTATAAGAGAGATAACGAAGCCTGTGACCCTTCACCCTGTATTCGTCAATGAAGATGAGCTCTTCACAGGACAGAATTATCTCGCGGAAAACGATTACCGGTACTCTGCGTTTAAGCACAGCAGCGAAAACTGGTCGATAATCGTTGACAACGTGCAGATCAAAAAGGGCACTGAGCTTGTCAAAAGGTTTTTGACGGATTACTCCGATAAGCGCGGTTACTGCATCATCGACGGAAAGGTGACGGTATCCCGCACCGAGCTGCAGACGGTTAAGGACGGCCTGGACAAGGACGACAGGCACTACACCGGCATTATTCCGGAGAACGGGTATATCTATAACAGCGATGACGTTATCATCGTAAAGTCAGGCGGTACGCTTATTCTGGACGGCCTGTATCTCAGCAACGGTTTCAGGATATCCCTGCAGAAGGGCGCGAAGCTGCAGCTCATTAACGGAGCGGAACTGAAGTACGGCTGCACGATAGCTGTGCAGAAGGGTGCGACGGTTGAGATAAACGATTCGTCCGTAAGCGGCTGCATCATCAACGCAGGAAAGATAACTACCACAGCGCCTGCGTATAAGAGGGCGACCGACAGCTTTTACAGGAAGTCGATCGATTCGGACCTGTTCTTAAACTGCAAGAGCGGCGTGATCGATCTGGATTACGGCGAGATGGGCCTGGGGATCGATTCAAGTATCGACTACGGTCCCGGTTCGCTGAAATCCGACATGTACGATGCGGAAGACGCCGTAGCGGTCAATAACGGAACGATCAACGTTACGGGTTACGGCCACATCAGCATTGAGGACGGCTACCAGAACAGGGAGCATAAAGAGGCTTACGCAAAGTCGCCCATCGTCAATAACGGAACAATAAACATTACCTCTAGCCAGAAGCGATTCTTTGAATTTGCCGCGATCGAGATCGACCATAACAGTTTCTATAACTACGGCACAATAAAGGTTACTTCGGACGTAAAGAGAAGCTATAAGCGCGCCGGAAGCTACGCGGCCAAGCTGGCTGAATGGGAAGGCTCATTTGACGCCGAGATACAGGTGCAGGAGGCTGAGTTCATCAATTACGGCACCATGGAGTTCGACATAAAGAACGGTGTAGGCATGTCCGTGGTCGAGAGCTTTTTCCCGAGAGACAGGGTCGTAAAGCGCTTTGAGGAAGACGGAGACACTGCGTCGCACGGAAGACTGGAGAACCGCGCGGGCGGCAAGATAAGCATTACCACCGACAACGGCTGCGGAATCGCGATCGGAAGGAACGCATATCTGATCAACGACGGCAGCATTACGATCAAGGACAAGGATGAGAATTCGAGAGAGCCTTCGCTGCTGATCGGCGGCAGAGTGATCAACAATTCAAAGATCTCCAACAACGGAAGCATAGGCTATACCAGCGCGCTCATGGGCAAAGATCTGAAGGCTTACGCTCTCGATAACGGTTATTCGGGCAAGAAGTGGACCGGAAACGGCAGGGAACTGCTCGGCTACGCCATAAAGTTCAGCGGTCCCGAATACTATGAGGAGTACAACGTATACGTAAGCTCCGGCAAGACTGTCCTGGTCGACGGCTCGTTCTATCAGGGCGCGGAAAGCAGCGATACCGTTTTCCTGCCCGTGAACTCGAAGGTCAGGATGACCGTGAAGGTGAGCGGCTTTACCGACAAGACGGTTGAGTACACATCTGCCAAGTCGGTTAAGGACTATTTCGACACCGCGTATAAGAATATCAAGGCAGGAACCGACCCGATAAACTATATCAAAGTTTCCCTGACAAAGGGCAAGGGCACGGCGGATTCGTCCGTTACCAGGTTCCCGATGGATATCGGCGACCAGATCATTATCAACAACAATATGTATTACTCGGTTACGTCCGCGGATTTGAAAGGCGGAACCGTATGCTTCGAACACGGCAGCGGCATGCACACGAGCCTTGTTGTGCCCGATACGATCACGTACGAAGGCCGTACCTATAAGGTTACGATGTTCGAATACGCGGGAACAGAGGTAACAAATGTCACTCTGGGCAAGAATATCGAGTATATCAATGAAAACGCGTTCAAATTCAGTGACAAACTTAAGACGATTAAGATTAATTCGAAGCTGCTGAAATCCGGAAATATCGAATACGGAGCCTTTGAGAAAGTACCCGCATCCTGCGTGATCACGGTGCCCAAGAAGAAGGTCAAGGGCTATACGAAGATATTCCGGGCGGCAGGCCTCAACAAGAAGGTCAAGATTAAATCGAAATGAAAGGCTGAAGTATGAAAAGATTATTGATCATCGGGCTTATGCTCGTCCTCTGCCTCGGACTTTGCGCATGCAATTCGTCGGACAGTTCAAGCAGCAAAAAGGACAAGAAGTCGAGCAGCGACTCGAAGGACAAGGATAAAAAGGACAAAGACAGTAACGACAAGAAAGACAGCGACGATAAGAGCAGCGCTTTAAGCGACCTGTTCGGCGGCCTTACGGGCGACAAGGATTCCGACAAGAGCTCCGATAAAGACAGCAAGGGCAGCAGCTCCAAGAAAACCGGTTTCAGTGAATACTGCCATGTGGCTACCATCGAGGACGGAATGCTGACCTGGCAGGTTTACGAGGAAGATATCATTAACCATGTCGGCGTGACATGCTCGTTTAACTACGATGAGGGAACCCTCCAGTACAACTGGAACTTTATCGATGCGAACGCTTATTCAACGGTTGATGTGGGCAGCCCTTCGGGTACCGTATGGATCACCGTATACAGCGCGGGAGGTCAGGATGATCTGGGCTCCGGCTATGTTGACTATTCCGATGATGTGATAAAGCTCACGTGGGATAACGGAGCTATCGATGTATTCATCGCATTTGAAGACGGAAGAGAGCTGGCCAGAGCAATTGAAGATGTGGTATCGGGATACAGCAATTATTCGGACGGAGACAGCTCTTATCCCGAAGACGGCAATTCCGGCGATGACGACGACGGCGAACCCGCGTCAAAAACCGATGACAGCATCGATCTTTCGGGCCTTTCGGGCAAGCAGGGCATTGCTTATGTCTATGTGCTCACTTCTACCGGGTATAAAGATTATGAGACCGGAGAATGGAATTATTCCGATTCCGACGGTTATATCCATGACGGCGATATGGTAATGCAGAGAACGCTTACGGTATACCGTGAAAAGAATTCATCCGCAATTGAATATATGCTGGAAAGCGCCGGAGAGTGGGGCGAGTACTGGCATGTAGAGTACGATTATCCGGCAAAGTGCACATACTTTGAATATGTTGAAGGCGGCCATGTGGAGATCTCGGGAAATACCGCGATCTGGACGGACGATTACAGCGGATATTCAAGAGAGATATATACTCTTTCCGAAACCCGCAGTTATACGAACTGACATTACAAGGAGACAGGCGTTTTAAAGACAGGGGGGACAGAAGAACTGTTCCCCCTGTCTTTGGGGCTTCTCATTTCTGTGAAAAATCTGTGAGAAACATTGAAAAATCGTGAGATTCAAGTATAATAGAATCGAATTAATTTGCGGAGCAAATTTGTTCAATTGTATTTATTTTTTTGGAGGAAAGAGTTATGCCCTGGTGCCCTAATTGCAAAACAGAATATCAGGAAGGAATAGAGGTCTGCAGCGACTGCGGAGCGACATTGGTCGACGAGCTGCCTGCGGATGACGGAATGGAGGTTCTGGCCCGTATCGCGGATGAAGATCTGGCGAACAGACTTGTTGAGTATCTCGAGTACTCATCGATGAATGCCGTATGCGTTTTCGATGAGCAGGAGCAGATGTACTCGGTAAAGGTTGATAAGGACAAGATCGAGAAGGCAAAGGTTGCTTTTCGCGGCTTCTATATCGTTGAGTCGAAGAAGAGTGCCGACGATCAGATGAAGAAGCTCGAGGAGATCATGGAAGAGCACAAGCTTGATCTCGAGGGCACGCCCGAATTTGACGAGGCGATCCTTGAGGAGATCCCCGAGGATGAGATGAGCCGCGAGGAGAAGAACACTATCGCGGACGCGATTGCTGCTGAGAAGGTTTACAAGCCCGCAGAGGTTTATGTAAAGAAGGCCGACGAGAGCAAGGAGATGTTCTCTACAGCCATCACGTTCCTCGGATTTGCGGTACTTCTGCTCGTATTCCTTGTGCTGAACGCTACGAATTTCATTACACTTTTCAATAATGCGCCTTCGCTGATCCTGATCGGAGCTATGGCCATCGGCTGCTGCCTCGTAGGAATCAACGCCATCAAGCGCTCGAGACGCGCCGAGATCGCTTCCGTAGAGGAAGAGAAGCTTACCGCATCGCTTGACAAATGGCTTGAGGAAAACATTACCGATGAAGTATTCGATGAACTGAAGGACGAGGAACTCAGCGAAGAGCTGCTTTACCTGCGCCGCACCGACATCATCCGCTCGAAGCTTTTCGAAGCATATCCCGATCTGGACGAGAATTATGCGGACGACCTGATCGAAGACTTCTACAATTCCCGTTTTGACGATGCCGAAGGCGGAGAGGAAGAGACCGCTCCCGCAGAGGAAGAGGCTGAAACTCCCGATGATGAGGAGAATAACTGACCCCGGTCTTTTGGAGAAGGCCGCAGGTAAAGGGGGATACATATGAATAAGATATTTGCCTTAAAGGGTGACATATGCTTCTCTAAGGCACTCATGGAACTGGAATTTTTCAAGGATTCCTATGTGGTCTGCGAGAACGGAAAGGCTGCGGGAATATATCCCGAGCTCCCCGATAAATACCGGGGGATTGAGGTGTTTGACTACAGCGGAAAGCTCATCTGTCCCGGAATGTCGGATATCCACCTGCACGCGCCCCAGTATGCGTACAGGGGCCTCGGAATGGACCTTGAGCTGCTCGACTGGCTCGATACGATCACATTCCCGCAGGAGAGCAGATACGCGGATATTGAGTACGCGAAAAAGGCGTACGACGTATTCGTTGAGGATATAAAGCACAGTGCGACTTCGCGCGCCGTCGTATTTGCGACGATACACAGACAGGCTACCGAGTACCTGATGGAGGCTTTTGACCGCGAGGGTATGGCGGGCTTTATCGGCAAGGTAAACATGGACCGCAACAGCCCCGATATTTACCGCGAGGAGTCGAAAGAATCTGCGGAAGAGACCGTAAAATGGCTCGATGAAGTATCCGGCAGGTATGAGAACGTACTCCCGATCATCACGCCAAGATTCGTGCCTTCCTGTACCGACGGACTGATGAAGGAACTCGGGCAGATCGCAGCGGAGCGCAAGCTTCCCGTGCAGTCTCACCTTTCGGAGAATTTAAGCGAAATAGACTGGGTACATGAACTGGCTCCCGATTCGAAGGGCTACGCCGACGCGTACGACCGCTTCGGCCTGTTCGGAACTTCGGGCAAGACCGTAATGGCCCACTGCATACATATGCGCGAGGACGAGATCGGGCTCATGAAGGAGCGCGGTGTATTTGTCGCACACTCGCCGCAGTCAAACGAGAACCTCCGCTCCGGCATCGCGCCGATGAGGAAGTTCCTGAATCACGGCATCAAATGCGGACTGGCCAGCGATGTTGCCGGCGGTTCGACGATAAATATGTTCAAGGCAGTTACGGATTCCATTCAGGTGTCGAAGCTCAGATGGAGACTCGTGGACGATACGGAGAGGGCGCTTACTTTCCCCGAGGCGTTCTACCTTGCGACAAAGGGCGGCGGAGAGTTCTTCGGAAAGGTCGGAAGCTTTGAGGACGGCTATGAGTTCGACGCTCTGATCATTGACGATACATCGGCCAGGACCGTGCTGGAACTCACCATTCCGCAGAGGCTCGAGCGCATCATGTATCTCGGCCACGCAGGCTCCATTATCGCGAAATGGGTAGCCGGAAGAAAGCTCTTTTGATCAGGAGAATAAATGAAGAAACTGGCATTATCCGATGAAATATTAAGCTCAATAGAGAAGCCCGAGCGTTATATCGGGCACGAAGTCAACGCGATCGTCAAGGACCCCGATAAGATTGACGTAAGGTTCTGTATGTGCTTCCCCGACGTATATGAGGTGGGTATGTCCCATCTGGGGATACAGATCCTCTACGATATGTTCAATCAGCGCGAGGATACCTGGTGCGAGCGCGTTTATTCGCCGTGGCCCGACCTCGACAAAATAATGCGCGAGAAGAACATTCCGCTGTTCGCACTCGAGAGCCAGCAGCCGATAAAGGATTTCGATTTCCTCGGCATCACGCTGCAGTACGAGATGTGCTACACGAACGTGCTCCAGGTGCTTGAGCTCTCGCATATACCGATCTTTTCAAAAGACCGCACCGACGACGATCCGATCGTTATCGGAGGCGGACCGTGTACCTACAATCCCGAGCCGATAGCCGATTTCTTTGACATTATCTACATCGGCGAGGGCGAGACCGTTTACTACGACATGCTCGACCTGTACAAGGAGCTTCGTGCGAAGAAGGCCTCGCGACACGATATACTGCTGGCGCTCTCGCATATCGAGGGCCTGTACATGCCGGCGTTTTACGATGTTGCATACAATGACGACGGAACGATCGCTTCGTTTACGGGCAGGGAAGGCGTTCCCGCGAAGATAAAGCGTCAGGTGGTCGGGAATCTTTCCGATACCTTTTATCCGAGAAAGCCCATCGTGCCGTACCTTAAGGCGGTCCAGGACCGCGCGGTGCTCGAGATCCAGCGCGGCTGCATCAGAGGCTGCCGTTTCTGCCAGGCCGGCATGATCTACCGCCCGATCAGGGCCAGATCGCTTGAGGTCCTGAAGCAGAACACGATTGATATTATCAAAAATACGGGCTATGAGGAGATCACGCTGAGCTCCTTAAGCTCCAGCGATTATCCTTATCTCGGAGAACTGCTCGACTAT
>CAMZAI010000090.1 GCA_947304065.1 uncultured Clostridia bacterium
TCCTTTCGTCTTCGCATTCTCTTTCAAAAACACACTGGCGGTTTGTCAGCATCAGGCTCTTAAAACCGCCGTAATTCAAGGCCTTACTGTTCTTCTTTATATCCGCGAGCTTTGCGATGATATCGGTCAGCTCATTCCACTCCGGTGCGTCAAACGAAGGTCTGAGCGCCGGATCGCCCATGTCCTTGTCAGCTTTTGCGCCCCACTCGCTTCCGTAGTAAACGCACGGAATGCCCGGCATGGTAAATACAAAACCGTACACCTGCGGCAGCTGCGCGGGATTCTGTATGATCGAGGCAATCCTCGAAACATCGTGATTGTCCGCAAACGAGAGCAGATGTCCGCCGCGGCAGACCGTCCAGTCCTCGGGCCCGAAGAGCCTCAGCAGGGAATGCACGATCTCGAACAAGTTCATCGAATTGATCGCCGAATGCAGTCCCTTGTAGCACTGATAATTCGTAAGGGAATGGATATGCATCTCGTTCAGCATCCGGCCGTATTCACCGTGCAGTACTTCTCCGAGCAGGAAGAAATCCGCCTTTTTCGAATCGGTAAACTCTCTCAGCCTGCGCAGGAACTCACGGTCGAGGCAGTACGCCACGTCCAGCCTGAGCCCGTCTATGCCGAACTCGTCTATCCATCCGCCGACGGCCGACAGGATATGGCTGATGACATTTTCATTGCGCAGGTTGAGCTTGACCAGATCGTAATTGCCTTCCCAGCCCTCGTACCACAGACCGTCATTATAGGGTGAATTGCCTCCGAAATCGATGCGTGCGAACCAGTCGGTATAGGCAGAGCCCTCGCGCTTTTCGATCACGTCCCTGAACTGCGGGAAGCCTCTTCCGACATGATTGAACACGCCGTCAAGGACAACCTTTATCCCATTCGCGTGCAGCTCATCGCAGACTTTCTTAAAGTCCTCATTCGTTCCGAGCCTCACGTCTATCTTTGTATAATCGCGCGTATTGTAGCCGTGCGTATCCGATTCAAATACCGGAGAAAAGTATATCGCGTCGGCACCCAGCTTTTTAATATGCGGGATCCAGTCGATCACCTTCAGTATCCTGTGTTCAAGTATCCCGTCATTTTCAAAAGGCGCGCCGCAGAATCCCAGCGGATATATCTGATAAAAAACACTGTTAAACGCCCACATAGTAATACTCCTTAAAAAGAATAAACCGAACCGTACACAGTTATTCTATCAGACTGTGTGCCGGTTCGGCTATACCATCTTAATATTTTACATTCTTTTGAAGAGAATTACATATATTACTATTCACATCTTCGCGATATCTTCCTGCGAAAGGATCTTAATGCCCTTGCCCGTGAGCTTCGCCTCCGCGGTCTTGGTATCCGCAACGCGGAAGATCATGTATGCGTGAGCCATCGTTCTGCTGCTCGAGAACGCGTACATATACTCGATATTGACCTCAAGCTCGGAGAATATCGCAAGCAGTCCGTCCAGCCCGCCCGCTTCGTCCGGAACCTCGATCGCAAGTACCGGTGTCAGGTTCGCGATGAAATCATTCTCGTTGAGAGTATTGATCGCACTCAGGGCGTCGTCCACGATCAGTCTTGCCACGCCGAAGCCAACGGTCTCCGATACCGAAATGGCACGGATGTCGATGCCGTGACCGGCAAGGAAACCTGTCATCTTCTTAAGTGTTCCGGGTTTGTTCTCCAAAAAAACAGAAATCTGCTTAACGCTCATTTTGCTCCTCCCATCTTAGTGCAGCTTACGGTTATCAATAACCCTGACTGCCTTACCTTCGCTCCTTGCTATCGACTTCGGTGCGAGCAGAGTAACCTTTGCCTTGATTCCGAGCATTGATTTCAGGCCTTCTACGAGAGTTTTCTGCTTTGCCTCGATCTCGGCGATACTGTCGGTAAACATCTCGGGTGTCATCTCTACCTGAACCTCGAATGTATCCGTATTGTTCACACGGTCAACCACGATCAGATAATTCGCAGCATATCCGTTGTTCAAAAGAACTGTTTCGATCTGGCTCGGGAATACGTTTACTCCGCGGATGATGAGCATATCGTCGGAACGGCCCATAGGCTTCGCCATCTTGATATGTGTTCTTCCGCAGGGACATTTCTCCCTCCAGAGCTTGCAGATATCTCTGGTCCTGTAGCGGAGCATCGGGAACGCTTCCTTGTCAACAGCGGTAAATACCAGCTCACCGACCGAACCCTCGGGCAGAACCTCTTCCGTATCGGGATCGATGATCTCGGGAATGAAATGGTCCTCGTTTATATGCATTCCTGTCTGTGCGGAACACTCAAATGCAACGCCGGGGCCGGAAAGCTCTGTAAGACCGTAAATGTCATAGGCCTTGATGCCCATCGTCTTCTCTATGCTCTTGCGCATCTCTTCGGTCCAGGCTTCGGCACCGAGGATGGCCGACTTCAGCGGAATATCGTCCGGACCGTAGCCCATCTCTTTCATACGTTCGGAAAGATAGGCCGCATAGCTGGGCGTACAGCAGAGAATAGTCGCGGAAAGGTCATTGATGAACATGATCTGCCGGTCCGTACTTCCCGAGCTCGCAGGGATCGTCAGACATCCTACCTTATGAGCGCCTCCGTGCAGACCCATTCCTCCGGTAAACAAGCCATAGCCGTATGCTACCTGTATAACATCCTCATCGGTACCGCCTGCTGCCACGATCGCTCTTGCACAGCAGTCTTCCCACAGATCGATATCATGCTGGGAATAAAACGCCACTACGCGCTTTCCTGTAGTTCCCGATGTGGAATGCATTCGTACGCAGTCTTTAAGGGGCGTTCCGAGCAGTCCGTAAGGATATGCATCCCTTAAGTCAGCCTTCGAAAGGAAAGGAAGCTTATGAAGGTCGTCTACCGACTTGATATCGTCGGGAGTTACTCCCTTCGCCTCCATTTTTTTGCGGTAATAGGGAACATCCTCCCAAACATGCTTAACCTGTTTTACGAGCTTTTCGGACTGGATCTCTTTTATCTTTTCCAGACTTGCGCATTCGATCTCTTCCTGATAATAGCGTTCCACGGTTTTCCCCCTTTTTTTCCGCCCGGCCCTCCGCCGGGTTGTAATTATTAGTAGAATACTGCATATTTATTCAAAAAGCAAGAAAAATCGCAGCGGTTACCGCTCAATTATCTTTTCCTCGGGCAGATACTTTCTGACTGTCTGCTCAAGCAGTGAAGAATCGACAGGTTTGGTCAGATAGTCCACGAAGCCGGCCTCAAGATAAAGGTTCCTGCTTCCCGCCATCGCGTTCGCGGTAAGGACGACTGCCACGGTATCTTTATTCAGCGAATCATTCGATTCCCGTATAAGCTTCAGGGTTTCGATACCGTCGATCTCAGGCATCATGTGATCGAGCAGGATCAGGTCGTACTTCTTCTCCTTGCACATCTGTATGGCCTGCAGACCGCTCTCGCACAGATCCGGAACCACATCCACGCGCTTCAGCAGGAGCGTCAGCAGCGTAAGATTGATCGCAGTATCGTCGACTGCCAGTACGGCCGCATCTTTTGCCGAGAAATCTCCGCCCGCATCGACAGCCGCGGTGCTAACAGGCCTGTCAAGAAAGTCGCTGCCCACGATCTCTTTGCCGGCCACGCCCACAGGAAGCTCGATGATAAATTCCGAACCGCTTCCGTATTTGCTTATGACGTTTATGGTACCGCCCATGCAGTCCAGGATGTTCTTAACGATCGCCAGACCGAGTCCGGTGCCCTCGATATTCCTGTTCTTCCTGATATCTGCACGTGAAAATGCTTCAAACAGATGCTTTTGGTCTTCCTCACCGATGCCGCGTCCGGTATCCTTCACGCTCATTCTCAGTATGAACATGTCCTCTGCGGAATATACTCCGCCCACTGTAAGGGTAACGGATCCTTTGTCGGTATATTTGATCGCGTTGTTGACCAGGTTGATGATCATCTGACGGATACGGAATTCATCCGATATCTGTTTTTCGGGAACCTCGCCCTCAATGACCATCTTCAGCTCGAGGGACTTCTCATCGGCGCGTTCCTTCAGCATAGGTCTGATATCGCGCAGAAGCCCTGACAGACTGTATTCCTCGCTTGTGATCTCCATCTTGCCGGCCTCGATCTTTGAGAAATCGAGAACATCGTTGACCATCATCAGGAGCATCTTTCCCGAACTCTTTGCAACTTTGGCATATTCGTCGATCACGGGATCCCTGTTTTCACGAAGGATCATCTCGTTCATTCCGAGTACGGCATTGATGGGAGTGCGGATCTCATGCGACATGCTTGCAAGGAATCTGGTCTTTGCCTCAGAAAGATCGATCGCCTGCTGCCTCTCGTCGCTGATCGTCTTCAGATCCCTGATCTGCTGTATTACGGCCAGGGTCAGAAGAAACGCCAGACCGAAGAGCATCGGCAGCTCATCGTTCAATACGGGCCACACGTTTAGTATCACGATCTCAGACAGCGCGCATACCAGGAAGCCCGCAAATCCGATCGCGGTATATTTGTATTCGACGATCTTGCCGTTGATGACTTCTTTGATCAGCACCACCAGCGCCACAAGAACCACCGCTCCCAGAACGGCGTCCAGATATGCCAGCGCGTTGGGGAACGAGAATGTGCCCGTAAAGTGCAGTATCGGCCAGACAAGCGAATTGACCAGCGAAACTCCGAGCAGCGCCAGCATAATAGTGCGGTAGCGTCCGTTTTGCAGCGCGTCCAGATAAATGATCAGGCTGAACGGTATGAACAGGCAGAGCATATAGTTCACTATGCCGTCTATATGATAATGACCGTATACAAACGGATAAATAAACGAATTCGTGATACTCCAGCCGGAAAGAACTATAATGCCCATAGCACCGTACATCATCTCGATGCGCTGCCTGTACAGCAGTCTCATCGCGATGCTGACAACAAAAATGACCAGCGAAAAGATCAGCAGGACATGCGCTGCCATAAACGATGTGCCGTAGCGGTGTACCAGATAAGAAATAAGGTCTCCCTCTCCCGCCACAAAGGTCTCCTGATACACATGACCGCGCCGGGTGGTTCCGATCCTCTTGATCGTAACATCCGCACCGGAGTCAAGATGCGTCAGGGGAACCAGCATCATGAATCGCCTTGCGATACCGCCGGGAATAAAGACGTCCCTCGCCTCGTTAAAGTCCTTGCGCAGCTCGCCGTTCACATAGACTTCGATGTCGCCGCCGGTGATCACGCTAAGGTAATAATTATCGCCGATATTCCGCGGAAGCTTCGCTTCCATGGTAAATGTTCCGAGTGTTCCGTCCGAGTTGCTGTAGGTACGCCCGGCTTTAAAAACATTGCCTTTTGAATCGGTGACCTGCCATTCCTCGATAAACACGGGATCCTTTGTCACTATCGGATCGGAGCGGTCGGCGGCATTAAAACAGATCAGCCCGACGATCAGCGCCGACAGGCTGACAAAAAGGAAAACTTTTACGATAAGTATAAGCTTCTCATAAAGTTCAGTTTTCATAAGTGACCTCAGAAATTACTCCCGTTCCAGCCCCAGTCCTTCAGGCCGTGATATGTTACATAGACTGACTTCCCGGGGATGCCGAGAACGTCGTCGAGAATTGTGCAGAGTGCGTCCGTCATCTTCTCGTAAGCAGCCGACGGCGCGTTCCCAAGGAGGCTCACTTCAACATAAGCACCCTTCTCGAGCTTCTTTCCTCCGAAATACAGATCGTATCCGTCCGAAATGCCGACCATCAGGTACTCCTCGGTCTTGTTGAGGATCTTTAACGCCTCGCCGAAACGGGACTTTATCAGATCCTTCTGCGGATCGGTAAGCTTCTGTGTCAGTTTGGTATCAATAAAAGGCATGGATAAAACCTCCTTTGGGGTTAATGATATCTATATGCTTCTTATCTAAAAATTTTATCATAATCGGCAGTTCAATGCAAGGAACGCTCTTCCACCGGTATATATATCCTGAAATACATCGTCGGACTGTAACGGTCGCCGCTGTACAGGTCCAGTATGTTCCTCTCTATCGCGGGGCCTGTGATCTTCAGCCCTTCCGCCTCAATAAAATCCATCATCGCGCGGTACGCCGCGTCCGCCTCGAAATGCTCCACAGTCCGTATCTTCATGCTGCCGCAGACATACTTCCCGCCCGGGAGGACCGAGGTGTAGCGATTCTTCTCCGGCCAGCGCAGCTCCGAGATATAGCCGTATTTCTCATAAGTGTGGAAGTTCCCCGCAGCCAGATTTTCCGGGGTGATCGTGGAAATGATCCCTGCCGTATCCGCCCACTTTTCGGCGGAAGCGGTAGCTTTGATGATCTCATCGATATCGAGCTCGTCCTCGTCGCCGAACGGCTTGCACATCAGGTACATGGCAGGAAGCTCTTCGACCGTGATGTCCTCTGTGCCGCAGGTCTTTGTGATATTGTCCCCGAATAAGCGCACCTTCGTCTTCAGACGTTTCAGGTCGGCTATGCGCTCATCGATCTCGGCGTCATAGCGCTTAAGCTCCGCAAGAATGCCTTCCGCGCCTTCTTCGTTCAGTATCTCCTTCAGCCTCTTGATGGGCGTGCCGATAGAGCGCATGAAGGAGATCATCGCTATGATCTCAAACTGCGCTTTCGAGTAGTACCTGTAGCCGTTCTCTCCCGTCTTCCAGGGACTGATCAGTTCTATGTCATCGTAATATCTGAGCGTCGGCGCCGGGATATTGAATATCTTCGCGACCTCGCCCACAGTGTAGAATTCTTTCATGTCTATACTATAACATTTTTCCGCTTGACATTAAAGTAACTTTAAGGTGTAAATTCAAATTATGGGGATACAGAACAGGAGGTTTACATGGGAAAAATCGGCGACAAGCTTAAAAGTATGTTCCGTCTGAGCGGCACGCGCCTCACCTTTAAGGAGAAGCTCACTCTCGCGCTGCCCGGACCCGCTTCGGTCATCGGACCGATCATCATCCACAACACGCTGATGAAGTTCTACACTGACATCATCGGTCTCGACGCAAAATTCTACGGGTGGATCTATCTCATTTACAATATCTGGAACGCTATCAACGACCCTCTGCTGGGTTCGTATATCGACCGCAAGCCCTATGACAAAAAGCGCGGCAAATACGTTTACCTGATGAAGGTTACCGCGCCCACGATGCTGATATCGATCTTCCTGATGCTGCTGTCATCGCCGTCATGGAAGGACTGGATCATCTTCGCCGTGCTGCTGACCGAACTCTTTATCTTCGACACTGCCTACACGGTATATTCGGTTGCGTATAATTCCTACTTCCTGCTCGCAGCTCCCGACAAGGAGGAGCGCGTGGACGTAGAGATCATCCGCACCTACATCGGCAATTTCCTCGGAGCCGTAACCACGATCATCCCGACTCTGCTTCTGGTCGGCGACGGCAAAAGAGAACTTGTCATCCCCATTTTCTCTCTCGTCATTCTGGTCAATGCGGGCATGTATTTCGTCGCCCTGCGCACGCTCAAAGAGAATGCGGCCCTGTATGAGACCGCAATTCCGCCCGAGCACAAGAACCTGAAAGACCTCTGGCAGGATGTCCGCAAGATCGTTTTTTCAAGGCCTTTCATCACCTACCTGCTCTTCTACATCATTGCGCGCGGCGCGGTAGGTTTCTATTTCACGCCCTTCCTGTACTTCATGGACAGCGTTGTGTGCTCGTCGGGAACAGTCGCGACGATCGCCGACATGGTGCCCGGCGTGATCATGCTCCTGCTCCTGCCCTGGGCCGGCCGTCAGATCAGGAAATACGGTGCGAAGCGCATCTCGCTCCTTGCGCTGATCCCCGCTGTCATGGGCTTTGCGAGCCTGCTCTTTATCAGGCAGGGCTGGCAGGCGGTGTTCAGCTATATCCTGATCGTATTCGCGCTGAACGTCATCCAGACCGCGGGCGTGGTACTGAACGGCGAGCTGATCGACTACGACGAAATGCGCACCGGAACACGAAAGACCGGCCTCTACGGCGGCCTGTTCGCACTGCTCACAACTTCGCTCACAAGCTTCCAGACCACTATCTTTTCCGGCATCCTGAGCCGCTACGGCTATGACGGAACGCTCGAAGTGCAGTCCGAAGCCGCAGTCCGCGGAATCCGCATCGGCGCGGGCCTCGTTCCGATCATCATGTGCCTCGTCGGCATGATCCCGATGCTGTTCTTCCCGATCGGACGTGACCTTGAGGAACAGATATCCGAATTCAATGTGGCAGCAAGAGAAGGAGGCTCCGGCAAGAGCGCGGGCGCATGACCGCAAAACATAAGGCAGGCAGAATTATGCGGAGCATAAGCTGCCTGAAGCGCAGCGAAAGGAGATACAGACATGAGTAATAAAAAGATCAGGACCGCAGGCACGGGCTTTATCACGGATAAGGGCCTCCCCTTCATCGCCCGCGGCATAAACATGGTATGTAAGGATAAGTTCCTCGATTATATCGGGGAATATACGCCCAGCGACTTCCGCTTTCTTAAGGAAAAAGGCTTTAATCTGATACGTCTCGGCATATTCTGGGACGGCGCCGAGCCCGAACCCGGCGTGTACGATGACGAATACCTCTCCCGCGTCGAAAGGCTCGCGGATATGGCCGCTGCCGAGGATATCCCCGTATTTCTCGACATGCACCAGGATCTGTACGGCGTGATATTTGAGGACGGCGCACCCGCCTGGGCAACTCTTTGTGACGGCTGCGAGCATATACGCTCCGAACTCTGGAGCGAATCGTATCTGATAAGCCCCGCGGTGCAGCACGCATTCGACAATTTCTGGCGCAATGCCCCCGCGCCCGACGGCGTGGGTATCCGCACCCACTATGTTAACCTCTGGAAGCATATAGCCGAGCGTTTCAGGGACAATCCGTACGTGATCGGCTACGATATCATGAACGAGCCTTTCCCGGGCACCCCGGGAGCGCAGGTGGCGGAGATACTCGGCAGTCTCACTGCCGGCGCAGATACAGTCAGCAGTGATGGTATATCCGGCAGCCCTGCATCAGACGGGTCAACCTCAGCTGAGCCTGCCGCGTCTCCGTTTGACGACCCCGATACGGTCGCGGCGATCGTAGGCGGCATAATGCCGATCACTGCCGCGTTCGAGGAGAACTGCCTGAATCCGTTCTACGATAATGTCGCACGCGCGATCAGGAGCGTCGATCCCGACACCCTCATTTTCCTTGAGAGCAATTATTTCGCCAATGCCGGCATACCTTCGGCCATCCGACCCGCGCAGGATGCTTCGGGCGCTGTGATCCCCGGTCAGGTCTGGGCACCTCACGGATACGATATCATGGTCGATACCGACGCATACGACGAGGGCGGCACGGACCGCGTGGCCTTTATATTCGGCAGTCTTTTCGAAACAGCGAAGCGCCTGGGCCTCCCGGCCCTGATCGGTGAATGGGGCTGCTACCCGAACGCCACGCCCGCACAGAAAGCACAGGCCCGGTTCCTGCTGGATATCTTCAGGGAAAACGGCATCGGAAACGTCTATTACGATTTCTCGCACATCAAAGACGGCGGGATACTCG
The DNA here is from genome assembly GCA_947304065.1 of uncultured Clostridia bacterium. Taxonomy (GTDB): domain Bacteria; phylum Bacillota; class Clostridia; order Lachnospirales; family Lachnospiraceae; genus RUG11977. Next base: position 9,526 of record CAMZAI010000090.1, read on the forward strand.
ATACGCTCGCGCAGGCATAATTTTCAAAGACAAGGTGTCTTACCCTTGTCTTGTTTTTTATGGTGACAAGCACCTTTTTATGATTTACAATGGTTGACAGGGGCATCGCTCCCGGTCGCAGCTGCGGCATATATCACACTTTCAAAGGAGGAACACATCAGTATGGCAGTTAATCGTTTTGTTCTCAACGGGATATCCTATCACGGACACGGAGCCATCAAAGAGATTCCCGGCATTATCAAATCAAAGGGCTTCAAAAAGGCTTTCGTTGCATCGGACCCCGATCTGGTTAAGTTCGGAGTTACGGCTAAGGTCACGGACCTTCTTGACGCTGCATCGATACCTTATTCCCTGTACACGGACATCAAACCCAATCCCACCATTGAAAATGTTCAGAACGGCGTAAAGGCATACCACGAGTCCGGTGCTGATTTCATGATCACCATCGGCGGCGGATCCTCCATGGATACCGGCAAAGGCATCGGTATCATCGTTAACAACCCCGAGTTTGCCGATGTTCGTTCTCTTGAGGGAGTTGCTCCCACAAAGAACCGCACCGTATTTACCATAGCTGTTCCCACCACCGGCGGAACAGGCGCAGAATCCACGATCAACTACGTTATCACCGATGTTGAGCGCAAGAGAAAGTTCGTATGCGTAGACCCTAACGACATCCCCGACATCGCTGTTGTGGATCCCGATATGATGAGCTCCATGCCCAAGGGACTTACCGCTTCGACAGGTATGGACGCGCTCACACACGCTATCGAAGGCTACACCACCGCTGCGGCATGGGAGCTTTCCGACACTCTTAATCTCGAAGCCATCAAACTGATCGGCGCGAACCTCAGAAAGGCCGTTGCCAACGATCCCGACGGCAGAGAGGGCATGGCTCTCGCGCAGTACGTTACGGCCATGGCTTACTCTAACGTAGGTCTCGGCATCGCGCATTCCATGGCTCACACACTCGGTGCCGTATATGACACCCCTCACGGTGTTGCGTGCGCCATGATGCTCCCCATCGTTATGGAGTTCAATGCTGAATGCACGGGTGAAAAGTTCAAGGCCATTGCCGAAGCACTCGGCGTTGACACCGCCGGCATGGACTGCGCAGCTTACCGCAAGGCAGCCATCGACGCCGTACGTCAGCTGTCCGTAGACGTAGGCATCCCCACCAAGCTCGATAAGCTTAAGGCCGAGGATCTGCCTTTCCTCTGCGAATCCGCAGCTGCGGACGCATGCGCGCCCGGTAACCCGAAGCCCGCGACCATCGCAGATTTCGAGGCTATGTTCCGCAAACTCATGTGATGAGACATAGATCCTGAGATATGGGAAGATAAG